>JAJYSY010000007.1:42403-71638 GCA_021793375.1 Bacteroidota bacterium
TTATGAATTAGCTGTAGAAAATGGATTTAATGGTAGTGAACAGGATTGGTTGGATTCTTTAGAAGGAGCAGCTGGTGAGGATGGAACAGATGGTCAAGATGGGCTTGACGGAAAATCCGCTTATGAATTAGCTGTAGAAAATGGATTTAATGGTAGTGAACAGGATTGGTTGGATTCTTTAGAAGGAGCAGCTGGTGAGGATGGAACAGATGGTCAAGATGGGCTTGACGGAAAATCCGCTTATGAAGTAGCTGTAGAAAATGGATTTAATGGTAGTGAACAGGATTGGTTGGATTCTTTAGAAGGAGCAGCTGGTGAGAATGGAATTGATGGAGCAGATGGAATCGACGGTCAAGATGGAGCGGATGGTCAAGATGGAATTGATGGCGAAGACGGAAAATCTGCTTATGAAGTAGCCTTAGAAAATGGTTTTAATGGTAGCGAACAAGATTGGTTGGATTCTTTAGAAGGAGAGCAAGGAGAGCAAGGACCGGAAGGAGAGTTTGATCCCGGGGAATTAGAAGATATAAAGTTAGAGGATCCTTTAGAATTTTTCGAAGGAGATGGTAAAAATTCAGTTTTAGAAGCCATGAAAATAGGAATAAGCCCATCTGATACTGAAGGAGATATTTTGATGACAACAGCTGATGGTGTAGAGTGGAGTGATGCAGGTAATTTAAAGATAGAACCTTGGTATAAACAAGAAACTTCAGATAAAGCAACTGAGAATACAGATGATATCTACCAAAAAGGAAATGTTGCTATTGGAAAAACAGAAGATTTTATTGAAAGTGCAACTTTAGATGTAGCAGGAAGTATTGCCGGAGGAAAACCTGATCAAAACGAAGATTTAGGAGAAAACTCAATTGCTGTGGGAGATGGAGTGATTGCTTCAGAAAACAATACCATGGCAATTGGCTATAAATCTGAAGCTACAGCATATGGAGCTTTTGCCGGAGGAGGATTTCAAAATTCACCATCAGATACAGAACAAGTTGGAGGAAAAGCGAGTGGAAGAGCTTCTTTTGCATACGGAAGAGAAACAGAAGCAGAAGGAGATTACAGTGTAGCTTTTGGCTATAAAACAAAAGCACAAAAAATAGGTTCAGTTGTTTTTGGACGAACAAGTTATGCGCAAGCTGATTATTCTTTTGTGAGTGGAAGATATACCAGAGCACGTTATTCTTATGAAACAGTTTTTGGAAGATATAATGCTTTTAGAAGTCAATCAGGTCAACGTATTTCTCAATGGAATGAAGAAGATCCTTTATTTGAAATTGGAAATGGAAGTGGAACGAGTTCAGATGAAGCCAATAATGCTTTAACAATTCTTAAAAATGCTTGGACAGGAATAGGAATTATAGGAGGGAATAACGATGCTAAACCAACAGAAATGTTGGATATAGGCGGAAACCCTGAGGAAAATGCAGATTATGAAGATTTACATAAAGTAAGAGTTAGAGATTTACCGCGAACAGATGGAAACATAAATTCAAATAAAATTGTAACTGTAGATTCAGAAGGGATTTTACATTCTATCTCTGCTGAAGATTTAAATGATATCTCTTCCGGTAAAATTCAAAACTCTCAAAACTTTTCAAGTAAGAAAGAAATTTATACAGAAGAAATAATAACCAATACAACAGATAAAAAACAAACTTATTATTTGCCTGACATTATTATGCCTACGAGAAAAAGTCAATTAGAAAAATATATGTCTTATGATATAGATAAAAAACTTTTTGCAGTAGATCTTTATCAGCTTTATCATAAAAACTTTGTTGGATTAAAAAAAAGTACAACTGTTTCCAGTCCGGGAGCTCCTGAAATTCCAAATATTTCAAAAAAACATTTGCATTATTATATCCTGTATTTTGATGATCAAATTTATCAAGAAGTCAATATAAATGAAGAAGGAATATTAACATATAAAATTAAAAATTCAACTGCAAATTCTTCTAAAAGAGCGATGAATCTTGGTTTTAAAATAAAAAAACAATGATTTATGAAAACGCTACCAATCATACTTTTGCTTATAATAAGCTCTTTCAGCTGGATCACCCAAGCTCAAATCACCAATAAAGGTTTAGCGTATTTAAGTCCTAATACTACTTATTCAGCTTTATATGATTTTGAAAATCAAGAAGAAGCAGCGTTTTATAATGATGGGAAAGCTTATTTCTATAAAAACTTCACCAATAACGGAGTTTTTGATTTTTATGAAAACTCAGGAAAAACTTGGTTTAAAGGAGAAGAATTACAAAAATTAACAGGAGCTGAACCTGGTTATTTCTATCAACTTATTTTCGACAATCAAAGTCAAATGACGCCTTTTCAATTATCAGGAGTTTTTCATATTCATCAATCTGCAGAATTTTCTTCGGGAATTGTGGATAACAGAAATTATGGAGGAAAAATAATCTTTGAAAATTCTGCTATAGCTCTAAACACTTCAGATCAGAGTTATGTAGATGGAAAAGTAGAAAAAAGAGGAGGAGCGGATTTTACTTATCCAATTGGACAAGAAGGATTTTATCGATTTACAAAAACAACAAACGCAGAGATGAATAATTACACTGCGATTTATTTTTATGACAATTCCAATGCTGAATTTCCTCATCAGCAAAAAGAAGAAAGCATATTTTCTATCAATAATAGAGAATATTGGGAATTGACAAGGTTAGAACAAGAAGGAGAACAAATTTTGGTGACTTTATCTTACCATAATATGGCTACTCCTCAAGATTTTATTGAAGCTGCCGAACAAGATGCTTTGGTTATTGTACGTTGGAATGAAAATCAGCAGAAATGGCAAAATGAAGGAGGAAGCATAAATTTAGAAGAAAAATCTATTACTACAAATGTCAGAAATTTAGGGATTTTCAGTTTAGGAAAAACAGAAATTGAAGAAGAAGAGGATAAATGTGAGGTTGAAGCCTTCAATTTAGTGGATTTAAAGGGAACTACAAATAATAAATATTTAAGATTCGAATCGGATTGTGCAGAAAATTATTCCGTGCAAGTCTTTAATCGTTGGGGCGTAAAAGTTTTTGAAACAGATTATTACGGAACTTCAGGAGATGTTTTCGACGGATATTCCAGCGGAAGATTAACTGTGAATAAAAAAGATCATCTCCCGACAGGAACCTATTATTATATTTTAAACTATCGAAATATAAAAACCGCCAAAATCAATCAAAAAATAGGATACGTCTATATAGAGGGATAATAAACTTTAAAAACACAACAAATTGAAAAAAGCAAAAAAAAATATTTCTGTCTTACTATTCTTGTTTTTAGGATTATTATGCTCATTAGATTTAATTGCCCAACAAGAATCTCAATACACCCAATATATTTATAACACAATGAGTATAAACCCTGCATACACAGGAGGAAGAGGAAGATTGAGTATGATGGCTTTATATAGAAATCAATGGGTAGGTTTGGAAGGCGC
Organism: Bacteroidota bacterium; assembly: GCA_021793375.1. Classification (GTDB taxonomy): domain Bacteria; phylum Bacteroidota; class Bacteroidia; order Flavobacteriales; family Flavobacteriaceae; genus JAJYSO01. The sequence goes on from JAJYSY010000007.1 coordinate 45,861, forward strand.
TCCACAAACCTTAAATATTTCAGGACACTCTCCATTGGGCAGTGAAGCCAGAGTAGGCGTAGGAGCAGAATTCAGCAATGATAAAATCGGACCGGCAACAACAAATGTGGTAGCGGGAAACTTTTCTTATGTGATTCCTTTTGCCAACGGATTTCATTGGTCTTTTGGTGTAAAAGCCGGCGTTACAAATTTAGATTTAGATCCAAATAAATTAAATATTTATGATCAAAATAATTTAGATTTAAACGTAAATGATCGGATGATGCCCACTTTGGGAATAGGAACCTATTTTTATGGAAAAAAATGGTATGTTGGCGTTTCCTCGCCCAATTTATTAGAAACAAAACATTATGATGATGTGAAAGTTTCTACTGCTAAAGAGAAAATGCACTTGTATTTAATTTCAGGATTTTTAATACAAATAAGTGAAGAGTTTGCTTTAAAACCTTCAACTTTAATCAAAGCTGTGCAAGGTTCTCCTTTGGCAGCAGATTTTTCTTTAAATAGTATTTTTTATGATAGATTTAGTTTGGGCATCGCTTATAGAACCAGTGCAGCTATCAGTGCAATGACAGGTTTTCAAATCAATGATTATTTGATGATCGGATATGCTTATGATTATACCACTTCAGATTTGGCGCGTTATAACAATGGATCTCATGAAATATTTTTAAGATTTGAATTAGGAGAAAACCGAAGTGCTTCATACACAAGAGGATCCGGACCGGCTTTTTAAACAAATAAAAATAGCTGCCTCTAAACTTTGAAACAGCTATTCTATAGGAATTAAAACTTAATTATTTATCATAAATAGATTCTTTTCCAAATTCTTTACAAAGTAAATAATAAACACAAGCACGATATTTATTTTTATTTGATCTTCCTAAAGTATCAACAACTTTATCAATTGCTTTGTCTAATTTCGGATCATCTTTTAATCCTAATTTCTTGATTAAGTAGTTGTTTTTAACTGTTTGTAATTCAGAAGGATCTGAAGAAGCTACTGTTGAGGCATCGACGTTATAGATAGAAGGACCAAGGCCAATAGTTACTTTTGTTAATAAATCGTGATCTACTTTAATCCCAACACCTTCTAATTGTTCTACATACTTAACAATTAATTTTTCTCTTTTGTTCATAATTAAAATGGGTTAATAATTTAAAGGAAAAATAAGCAATATTATTCAATTTTTATAGAAGTTATAACGGATTAAATCTAACTATTTAAACACTTTGAGCTTTTCATTCTAAAGTTGAAAAAAAATTATTGTAAATTTGCAATAATTTCAAATAAAACTATGATAGAAAGACTTCAATTAATAAAACAACGTTTTGATGAGGTAAATGATCTCATCATCCAACCCGATATTATTTCAGATCAAAAACGCTATGTAAAACTCACCAAAGAATACAAGGATTTAAAAGACCTGATGGAAGAGCGTAAAAAGTATTTGGAGTTGGTAGAAAATATTGAAGAAGCCAAAGAAATCATAGCCAATGACAGCGACAAAGAAATGTTGGAAATGGCAAAAATGCAATTGAGCGAAGCAGAGGAAGAATTGCCGATTTTAGAAGAAAAAATTCGTATGATGTTGATTCCAAAAGATCCTGAAGATGAGAAAAATGCAGTAGTAGAAGTCAGAGCAGGAACAGGAGGAGATGAAGCCAGTATTTTTGCCGGAGATATTTTTAAAATGCTCAGTCGTTATTGCGAAAAAAACGGCTGGAAAGTTGATGTGGTAGATTTTAATGAAGGAACCAACGGAGGATTTAAAGAAATTCAATTTGAAGTAAGCGGACAAGAAGTGTACGGAACTTTAAAATATGAAGCTGGTGTTCATCGTGTACAACGTGTTCCGCAAACAGAAACTCAAGGTAGAGTACACACCAGTGCTGCTTCTGTAATGGTTTTTCCTGAAGCAGAAGAATTTGATGTAGATTTAGATCCGAATGATGTTAGAGTAGATTATTTCTGTTCTTCCGGACCTGGAGGACAATCAGTAAACACTACTTATTCTGCTGTTCGCTTAACACACGAACCCACAGGATTGGTAGCTCAATGTCAGGACGAAAAATCTCAGCATAAAAATAAAGAAAAAGCCTTTCGTGTTTTACGTTCCAGATTATATGATTTGGAATTGGCAAAAAGACAAGCTGAAGATGCCGCAAAAAGAGGAACTATGGTGAGAACCGGAGACAGAAGTGAAAAAATTAGAACATATAATTATCCGCAAGGAAGAGTTACCGACCATAGAATCAATAAAAGTGTGTATGATTTACCGGATGTGATGGATGGAAATATTCAAGAGTTTATTGATGAATTAAAATTTGTGGACAATACCAACAAATTAAAAGACGCAGATCTATAAAAAAAATACTGCTTCTCTGATTTTTTCGGAGAAGCAGTAATTATATTTTTAGCAATTTACTTTACAGAAAATTCTACTTTTCCAAAATTTTCTAATTCACTTTCTATTTTATTGTTATTTTTCAAATAAACAGCAGCTGTTGCAGCACCGGCCAAAATAACTTGTCCTTTTTTTACGGTTAAACCTGCTTCAGAAGCTAATCTGCTTAATTCTATAACAGATTTTAAAGGATTATCTAAAATAGCAGAAGAATTTCCTTTTTCTACAATTTCATCATTTATCTTTAAAGAAATATTCAAATCAGCTATATTTTCTATATCTAAATCTTGCCATTTTCCAATTACATATCCTGTGGAAGAACAATTATCAGCAACCACATCTTTTAAAGAAAATTTAAAGTTTTTATATCTTGAATCTATAATCTCAATTGCTACTGCCATTTCATCGATATAAGTTGAAATTTCAGCTAATGCAATAGGTTTAGTGATATCTTTTTTTACTTTAAAAGCAATTTCAGGTTCTGCGCGCGGATGAATCCATCGGTCAAGATTTACTTCATCGCCGGATTGAATTGTCATCTCATCAGTTAAAATACCCCAAATTAAATCGTGAACTCCCATTTGTTCCATTTTGGCATAACTGGTAAAACCCAATTTATATCCCACAATTTTTTCTCCTCTTGCTTCGCGTTCTTTAATAGAAAGACGTTGAATTTCATAAGCTTCTTCTAAAGAAAAATTATTGTGAACAGAAACTTGTTCTACAGCTTTTGCATCTTGCGCAGCTTTATCTAAAAACTTTGCAATCTCTTGATTTGTCATAGTTGATTTTTAAAATTTTATAGAAGAAAAATATTCTTCTTGTTTTGCTTTTATAGTTTTAAATTAATCTTTTATTCTTTTTCTGTAAAATCTCTTGTGTAGCTTGATTAACCAGTTTTAATTTCTCTTTTATATCCATGTTTTCCGGAATTTTCTGATCGGCTAAAAGTTGTAACATGGCTTGATCTTGTGCTCTTCCGATTTTTAAAGCTTCTGCATAACCTATTTCTTCTTTAAAAGTTACCAATCTGTATTTTCCGGAATATTCTTTCGGAAATTTTTCTTCTAAAGCAGTTTCTAAATTTCTTTTTTGCTGAAATAGGGGAGCAGCAGTATCAGATTTCATTTCCTGAAAATTATCTAAAGATAAATCGCCAATAGCATCAGCATCAGCTTTTCTTTCTTTTTGATAAGCTTCAAAAACTTCTTCCCAAGAATTTAGATTTCTGTCTAAAATTTCATCAAAAACAAAAACATCTTCAAAAGAGGCATTCATACCTTGTCCATAAAAAGGAACTACAGCGTGAGCAGCATCTCCCATCAACAATGTTTTTCCTTTAAAATGCCAAGGCGAACATCTGATTGTTCCTAAAGAACTGGTTGGGTTTTTAAAGAAAATTTCTTCTAAATTCGGCATATGTTTTAAAGCATTTGGATAATTTTCTTCAAAATAAGTTCTGACATCTGCCGGGGTTTTTAGCTTTTCAAAATTATCTTTTCCATCTTTATAAGATAAAAATAAAGTAACGGTAAAACTCCCATCCAAATTAGGTAAAGCAATCACCATATTTTCTCCTCTGGGCCAAATATGTAAAGCATTTTTCTCTAATTTAAACTCTCCATTTTCTCCGGCAGGAATATATAATTCTTTATAGCCGTGACTTAAAAACTGTTGAGAATAATTAAACAGAAAATCTTTTTGTAAAAACATGTTTTTTCTCAACACAGAACCGGCTCCGTCTGTTCCGATTATAATATCTCCGGATTTTTTTATTTTTTCTCCGGTTTTATGATGAATAAAAGTTGCTTCAGCTTTTTCTAAATCAACTTCAGTACATTCCATTTCAAAATGGATTTTTACTTCTTCCATTTTTTCTGCTTCATCCAATAATAAAGCATTAAGTGCTGTTCTTGGTACAGCGCTGATGTATTCATCTTCTAATCCACTATAAGGATAAAGCGTAGATTTTCCGTTTTTTTCATGAATCATTCTTCCATACATCGGAATTAATAATTGATCCACTTTTTCTTGAATTCCCGCCATTTTCATTGCTTTTTCTCCTCTATCAGAAAAAGCAAGGTTGATGGATCTTCCGGAGTGAATTTTACTTTTTCGTAAATCGGTTCTTTTTTCTAATATTTCGACTTGATAACCTCTTTGGGCTAATCTTAAAGCTAAAAAAGAACCACAAAGTCCGGCGCCAATAATGAGAATATTGTTTTTATTTTTCATCTAATAGGGATTTTATTTTTTCGACTAATAAGAAAACATCTTCATAACTGTTGTATAAAGGAATAGGAGCCAAGCGGATTACATTAGGCTCGCGCCAATCAGCAATTACTCCGGATGCAGTTAGTTTTTTGAAAAAATCTTTTCCTGCAGATTTCAATTCTACAGAAAGCTGACAACCTCTTTCTTTTGGGTTTTTAGGGGTGATAATTTCAATGTCTTTTAAATCTTTTAATAAAAATTCTAAAAAACCGGTGAGTTTTATAGATTTTTCTCTGATGTTATGAAATCCGGCTTCTTTAAAAACATCTAAAGAAGCACGAATGGCAGCCATTGATAAAATAGGAGGATTGCTTAATTGCCAACCTTCAGCTCCACGGATGGGATCAAATTCTTGACGCATATTAAAACGCGTTTCTTTGTTGTGTCCCCACCAGCCGGCAAAACGATTTAAATCTATATTATCTGCATGTTTTTCATGAACAAAACAACCGCCCACACTTCCCGGACCGCTGTTGAGATATTTATAAGAACACCAAACTGCAAAATCAGCTTGAGAATCATGAAGATTTGGTTGAATATTTCCTGCTCCGTGTGCCAAATCAAAACCAACTAAAGCATTGTGAGCATGTCCTAATTCGGAGATTTTTTTTAAATCAAAAGTTTGTCCGGTATAATAATTGGGAACACCGATGAGAATTAAAGCAACTTCATCAAGGTTTTCTTCTAAAAGTTTTTCTAAATCTTCTGTGTGGTAATAGTTATTTTCTTTGCGAGGTTCCCATAAAAGCAAATCTGCTTTAGGATCAAATCCGTGAAAATTTATTTGAGATTCCACCGCATATTTATCAGAAGGAAAAGCATCTTTTTCGATAATAATTTTTCTTCTTCTGTTGGTAGGTTGATAAAAAGAAACCATCATCAAATGCAAATTTACGGTAAGGGTGTTCATCATCACCACTTCTTCCGGTTTTGCTCCGACAATTTCAGCCATGTTATTTGTTAAAAACTCGTGATAAGGCTTCCAAGGATGTTTTGCATCGGTGTGTCCTTCTACGCCAAGATGTGCCCAATCATTTAGTTCTTCTTGAATATATTTTTGGGTAAGATGAGGTTGAAGTCCTAAAGAATTTCCGCAAAAGTAAAGCTGAGTTTTTCCGTTTATTTTTGGAATATGAAATTGATTTTTATATTGAGCTAATGGATCTTCAGCATCCATTTTTTTAGCAAAAGCTAAAGAATTGTCATATTTTATTTCTCCCATTTTTGAATTTAAAAAAGTTCTTCGCTAATGTAGGAATAAAATTATTTTTCAACAATTTCTTAAGAGTCAAATTCTGAAAATAAAGTTAAGAAGAAAAAGGGATTTCTTTGCTTACTCAAAATCTTTATTGAGGTCAATATTTAAACCAAAAAGACTGGATCCGCCGGTGCTGTTAAATCTGGCATAAGAATAACTAAATCTAAATCTTTTGATTTTAATTCCGATTCCGCCGCTCAATCCTGCAAAAGATCTTTGGTCGATTACACGCAATTCTTCAGAACGTCTGAAACTATATCCTAAACGCACATTAAATCCACCTTCAGGAAATAATTCTACCCCTAAAACAGTATGGCGTAAAGCATTATTGAAAAACCCGGGATTGTCTTTTTTTACATTTCCGTCTAAATCGGTTTCATCTCTTGCGGTGTTTCTAAAAGCCAATTTCCATTGCTGCATATTTTCTAAAGTAAAATGCCAGCGAACAGGTAATTCACTTAGTTTTTTAGAAATTCCTAAGTTTAATTCCAAAGGTAAAGATTCATAAATTTCATCATAAGGTTTGAATTGAGATCCGGCATTTCTTAAAACTGCACTGATGATCATTTCTCTCTCCTCATCAAGATAAGTCAAGCCCAAATCTACAGCTCCTCCATAAGATGAATAGCTTTCCAATTTTGAAGTAATTCCTTTTAAGTTTGCTCCTACATGAAATCTTGAGTTCGGAATATGATATGCATATCCCACAGACAAGGCTACTTCACTGCCACTAAAAGTTTCAGTTTCATTTCCCAACTCATCATATCCATCAAAAGTTCCATAATTAATATAAGTTACTCCAGCTTGTAAAACTCCTAATTTTGGATTAATATCAAAAGCATAAGCAGCTGTTCCGTAGTTGATGTCTCCCAAATAACTTACATAATTTAAAGAGAGTTGATTAGCCATTTCTTGGTTAATGGTAGAGGGATTATAAAGCGCAGAAGTGGGATCATAAGTGTATCCGGTAATATTTTTACCTCCTAAAGCAGCTTGTTTAGGAGAACTTACCAAATTCAAGAATTGATAAGTATGTTTTCCTCCAATTTGTGCTTTTAGAGAAAATGCCAAGAAAAAGAAGATTATTAAAATCCTGTATTTTAGCATATATAATACTGAGTTTACCTAATCTATAACTGCTTTTAGGTTAATTTATTTTAAATAGAATAAATTTTCACAAAATTAACTTTCAGGATCTAAATAATCCGGAGTTCCGCTGTTGTTAGAATCGGGAAATTCTATATCATCAGGAGTAAGCCAATCTTTATCTGTTTCGTGAATAATGATTTCATCTCTTGTAGGAATTCCATCTCCATCATCATCAGGATCTAAAAAGTTTGGTGTTCCATCTCTGTCGGTATCGGTTTGATAAAGATTTTCATTTCCTTCTAAATCTTCCATAAAAGAAGGGATTCCATCTCCATCGTGATCCATTTGAACAGCTTTATAAAGTTGAAAACTAAAAACAAAAGGTTTATAAGGAAGTAGCGGCGTATTGATAGGAGAATTTTGGAAATAAGCTAATCCTGAAGGGATAAAAACTGCTCCGATTCCATAATCATCTTCATAAGAAATAGTTCCATCTTCATTTTCTTCAAAACCTGAAGAACCTTTAAATTCAGTGATTCCTGCAATAGTTCCTCTGATTTTTCCTTCATTAAAAAAGATATGATTTGTTCGAGGAATATCTATAGCTTCTGCGTTTACAGTTTCTCCAAAAACTTGACCATCTAAAGTTGTTGCACGATAAGTAATAGCTACTTTATCAGCAAAAGTAGGTTGATATTCTTCTTCGTTTCCTTTTTCAATTTCTAAGTAATAAACTTTATAATCTACTTTTTTGGTTTCAATGATTTTAGATTTTAAAGCTTCATCATCTATTAAAGAAGTTTTATCTGCATTTTCTCCGGCGATGCTGTCAAAAACAACTTTTTTATAATTAAGAGAACCACTGTTTTCTTCTAAATAATAAAAGTGAGTAGATAAAAAATCTTCAATTTCTTGTATGTTTTCTTGATAAACTTCCATCTCATCTCTTGGTGGATCAGGTTTATCACTATCATCAGAGCTACAAGCTAAGAGAAAAATTAAAAGAAAAATTGTACTAAATCTGAGAAACTTCATCATTTTTGTAATTTAAGTTTGCAAGATACAATTTTCATTGATTTTTGCTTATTTTTAAACAAAATTATAAGGAATGAGGATAGATAAATTTTTGTGGTGTGTACGTTATTATAAGACAAGAAGTTTGGCAACCAAAGCTTGTAGAAGAGGTAGGGTAAAAGTGAACGGGGAAACTGCAAAACCGGCAAAAGATGTTTTTCCTTCAGATATTTTAGAGATAAGAAAAAATAAAATCGATTATAAAATAGAGATTTTAGATTTGCCAAAATCCCGGAGAGGAGCCAAATGGATGAATCTTTATATTAATGATATCACGCCAAAAGAAAATTTAGAAAAACAAGAATTGGTAAAATACGACAAATCTAAAGGCAGAAAAAGAGGAACAGGACGACCCACAAAAAAAGACAGAAGACAATTAGAAGAGTGGTATGAAGAGCAAGCCAAAGAATGGTTTGATGAATAAAACTATATAAATTCCCGAAATATTATAAAATGGAAACAACAACACTTATTTTGGAACATCGTCAGATTCAACAGAAAATTAGACGTATGGCTTATCAAATATATGAGAGTAATAGTCAAGAAAAAGAAATTATCTTGGCAGGAATAATGAATTCCGGATATAAATTGGCTGTAAAAATTGAAAAAATATTAACTGAAATATCAGGAATAGAGGTTAAACTTTGTCAATTAAAAGTTGATAAAAAAAATCCATTATCGCCAATAACTTGTTCTTTTGATAAAGAGGATTATGAAAACAAAGTAGTGGTTTTAGCCGATGATGTTTTAAATTCCGGATCTACTTTAATATATGGAGCAAAATATTTTTTGGAAACTCCATTAAAGAAATTACAAACTTTGGTGTTGGTGGACAGAAGTCATAAAAGATTTCCTGTTCAAGTAAATTTTAAAGGAATTTCTTTATCAACTTCTTTAAATGAAACTGTAAAAGTTAGTTTTGGAGAGCAAGATAAGGTGGAGTTAATTTAAATAAAAAACCCTGCTTTAAAAAAACAGGGTTTTTAAAAATATTAAATCAACAAAAGGATTATTGTCTTTTTTCTTGTAAAGACTTCAATTTGTCTTTAGCATCATCTTTTGCTTCTTCAGCTTTATCTTTAGCGTCTTCTTTTGTTTCTTTCGCTTTTTCTTTGGCATCATCAGCAGCGTCTTCTGCTTTATTTTGAAGCTTTTTAGTTTCTTTTTTAAACTTTTTTTCTGCTTCTTTAAGTTTGTTATCAGCTTTAGCTTTTTCTTCTTCAGCTTTTTCGATAACATCTTCTTTACCTTCTTTTATCGCTTCTCCAAGATTTTTTTCAGCTTCTTTGGCTTTATCTTTAGCCTTGTCAAGCGAATTTTGTGCTTTTTTTTCAGCTTTCTTTAAAGAAGTTTTTGTGTCTTCTTTCATTTCTTCAGCTTTATCTGCAGCTTTTTCCATTTGTTCTTCAGCATCTTCTTTTAAATTTTCAATTTCATCAGAGCTGCTTTTTTTCTCTTCTTTACAAGAAGTAAGTGTAATACTTGTTCCCATTAAAGCGAGAACTGCCAAGGTGAATACAGTTTTCTTCATAATAATTTAGATTTTGTTTTTTGTTTGAAAAAACGAATTTATAATAAATATCTAATAAATCAGAAAAAATTAAGAGAATTTTTCAATTAAAAGATTTTGAGAAATAACCTTTTCCATTTTATTCATTGGAAATTTCTCTTTATAAAATCCATTATTTTCGGGGTTGCACCTTGATTTTCCTGAATGAATTCTTTGGAAATAGTACCGATTTTATTTCTGTAATTTTCATCGTTTACCAATTTATTTAAAACAGCTGTACACTCTGCAGAAGTTTTTACAGCAAATAACCCACCTTTATTTAAAAGGAGTTTTGCTTCCGGAAATTTCTGATGATTTTTACCAATAAGTATAGGAACGCCAAATGCAGCGGGTTCTAAAATATTATGTAAACCGGTGTTTCCTGCTGCTCCACCCACATAAGCAAGGTTGGCATAAGCATAAATCTTGGTCAATAATCCAACAGTATCTATAATTAAAATAGGAAAATCTTTTAAATTATGATTTGATTTTTCAGAAAATAAAACTGATTCTTTTTGCAGCTGATTTCTGAAATTTTCTATTTGTTTTTCTTTAATTTGATGTGGAGCAAGAATTATTTTTACATCATCTTCAGCTGTATTTATAAATTCTAATAAAAGATTTTCATCTTCAGGCCAAGTGCTTCCACAAACCAAACAGATTTTATTATTTTTAAAATCTTCTATGAAATCTAATTTATTATCGAGTTGTAATTGTTGTGAAACTCTGTCAAATCTTGTGTCTCCGCTTATACTGACATTTTTAAATCCGTGAAAATTCAACAATTCTTTAGAAGATTGGTTTTGAACAAATAAATGATCAAAACTTTTTAAAACATTTTTCATGAAATTTCCTTGAGATTTAAAGAAAACTTGATCTTTTCTAAAATTTCCGGAAATCAATAAAGAAGGTGATTTATTTTCTTTAAGATATTTCAAATAGTTTGGCCAAACTTCATATTTTACAAAAATCGCCAGTTTTGGATTGACTAACTCAATGAATTTTTTTGCATTTGCTTTAGTATCTAAAGGTAAATAAGTAGTGAAGTCTGCTAATGGATTATTTTTTTTTACTTCATAACCGGAAGGAGAAAAAAAAGTTACTAAAATTTTATAAGCAGGAAATTCTTTTTTTAAAGCTTCTAAAACGGGAACCCCTTGTTCAAATTCTCCTAATGAAGCTGCGTGAAGCCAAATAATTTCATCTTTATCAGAAATATTTTCTTTTAAATAAGAAAAAACAGCTTTTCTGCCATTTACAAAAAGTTTCATTTTTGTGCTAAAAAGCTTGCTGATAGGTAAAATTTTTTCAAAAAAAGCAATAAGAAAGTTATAAATAGAATGCAAGACAAAAAGTTTTTTGCTAAAATAAGGCTTTCTTAAAAAATAGTGTTGAAAAAGTGGATATTTCGTATTTTAGCACCGATAAAAATAATGATATGAAAAAAATACAAATGGTCGATTTGAAAGGCCAATATGAAAAAATAAAAAACCAAGTAGATTCTTCTTTTCAAGAAATCATTGAAAATACAGCATTTATCAATGGTCCGGCGGTTCATGAATTTCAAAAAAACCTGGAAGAGTATTTAGCAGTCAAACATGTTATTCCTTGTGCAAACGGAACGGATGCTTTGCAAATCGCTATGATGGGGCTGGATTTAAAACCCGGAGATGAAGTTATTACAGCAGATTTTACTTTTGCAGCAACTGTTGAAGTAATTGCTTTATTAAATTTGACTCCGGTTTTAGTAGATGTAGATCAAGATACTTTTAATATTGATGTTGAAGCTATTAAAAAGGCTATTACACCAAAAACAAAAGCTATTGTTCCTGTTCATCTTTTTGGTCAACCTGCCAATATGGAAGAAATCATGAAAATAGCTAAAGAGCATAATTTATATGTAATTGAAGATAATGCGCAAGCTATTGGAGCTGATTATGTTTATAAAAACGGAAAAAAACAAAAAACCGGAACAATTGGACATATTGGAGCGACTTCTTTTTTTCCTTCAAAAAACTTAGGTTGTTATGGAGATGGAGGAGCTTTGTTTACCAATGATGATGATTTAGCTCATAAAATCAGGGGAATTGTAAATCACGGCATGTATGAAAGATATTATCATGATGTGGTGGGCGTAAATTCAAGATTAGATAGTTTTCAAGCTGCAGTTTTAAATGCAAAATTACCGCATTTAGATGATTATAATAAAGCAAGAAGAAAAGCGGCAAAACAATATTCAGCTGCTTTTGCAGAAGTTGAAGATTTGGTAACTCCAAAAATAGTGGACGACCACGAAAATTCTCATGTTTTTCATCAATATACTTTAAGAGTTTTAAACGGAAAAAGAGATGCATTAGCTAAGCATTTGCAAGAGAAAAATATTCCACACGGAATTTATTATCCTGTTCCTTTGCATTTACAAAAAGCTTATAAAGATGAAAGATATAAAGAAGAAAACTTTAAAATAACCAATCAGATTTCTGAAGAAGTTATTTCGCTGCCGATGCATACAGAGTTAGAAGACGATGAGATAGAATTTATTACAAAAACAATTACTGATTTTTTAAAAGCTTAGAATTATTTTTCTTATAGAAAAAATCCATTCAGTAAATTTAAAAAACTCACTGAATGGATTTTTTTATTTATACCAAGAAGAATAAAGTATATAATTTTCGGCTATGCGTTCAATTTCTCCTTTGCTGAGTTCAGGATTGATATCTTTTATTTTTTTAGCCGGAATTCCTGCATAAACACTTCCACTTTTTACAATCGTATTTTTAGAAACAACTGCTCCTGCGGCAATAATACTGTTGCTTTCAACAACAGCATCATCCATTACAATTGCGCCCATTCCAATCAATACATTATCATGGATTTTACAACCATGCACAATAGCATTATGACCTATAGAAACATTGTTTCCTATTTCAGTTTTAGAAACTTGATAAGTAGCGTGAATTACTACACCATCTTGAATATTTACTTTATCTCCTATGCGGATTGAATTTACATCTCCGCGAATAACAGCATTAAACCAAATACTGCATTGTTTTCCTAAAACTACATCGCCAATAATGGTTGCATTTTCAGCAATAAAGCAATCTTCAGGAATTTCAGGATGATGATTTCTTACCGCTTTAATAATCATAAATTATTTTTATTTGAAAATTAAAGTTCAGGTTTATTAACCGTCATTTTTCGATTGATTTTCTTTACCAATCCGGAAAGAACACGTCCGGGACCAACTTCTGTAAAAGAAGAAGCGCCATCTTCAATCATATTTTGAATACTTTGTGTCCATTTTACAGGAGAAGTAAGTTGGATATTTAGATTTTTTTGAATTTCAGCCGGATCTGTTACCGCAGTAGTAGAAACATTTTGATAAATAGGACAGAAAGGTTTGTGAAAAGTTGTTTTTTCTATAGCTTTAGCCAATTCTTCTCTTGCAGGTTCCATCATAGGAGAGTGGAAAGCACCTCCAACAGCTAAAGGCAAACAACGTCTGGCTCCTTTTTCTTTTAGGATTTCACAAGCTTCTAAAACAGCTTTTTCTTCTCCGGAAATAACAATTTGTCCGGGGCAATTATAATTTGCTGCCACCACAACACCCTCAACTTCTTCGCAAGCTTTTTCCACAACTTCATTTTCTAATCCCAACACAGCAGCCATAGTAGATTTTTGCAGTTCACAAGCTTTTTGCATAGCAATAGCTCTTTTAGAAACCAAGGTTAACGCATCTTCAAAATCTAAAGCTCCACAAGCTACTAACGCAGAAAATTCTCCTAAAGAATGTCCGGCAACCATTTCCGGTTTTTCTTTTTGACTGATAATTTTATTTAAAATCACAGAATGTAAAAAAACTGCCGGTTGAGTAACTTTGGTTTCTTTTAACTCTTCTGCTGTTCCTTCAAACATGATTTTAGAAATTTCAAATCCTAAAATTTCATCTGCTTTTTTAAACATTTCCTTAGCTTCAGGATAAGAATCATATAAATCTTTACCCATTCCTGAAAATTGTGCTCCCTGTCCGGGAAAAATATAAGCTTTCATATTATGTTTTTTTCTAAATAAAATTTGAGTTAACAAATGTAAGCATATTTTTAAGTTTTAAATTCAAAGCTTTTGAAAATAACTGTTATCAATGATTTTTCTGTTTTAGAAACACAATAAAAATACTTGTTTCTGGATTAGTATTTATTTAATTTCACTAAATAGGAAGTCTTAATTTAAATTCCTTATTTTTGCGACAAAAGTTTATTATGCCCAAGGTTTTAATTATTGATGATGATGTTTCTTTTTGCAAAATGTTAGCTACTTTTTTGACAAAAAGATCTTTTGAAATTGAAACTGCATTTTCAGCAGAAACAGCAATGCAAAAACTTGAAGAAACTTCATTTGATATTGTTCTTTCTGATGTGCGTCTTCCTAAAAAAGATGGAACAGAGGTGTTGAAAGTAGTAAAGTCTAAAATGCCAAAAATCCAAGTGATTTTAATGACGGGCTATGCACAAGTAAGCTTGGCGGTAGATGCAATAAAAATGGGAGCTTTTGATTATATTTCAAAACCTATTAATCCGCAAAAACTATTAGAAGTTTTAGAAAAAGCTTTAGAGAGTGAAATTCCTCAGGAAAGACAAGTTGTAAAAACAAAAGATAAACCGGAAAAATCAGAAAATTTAAACGGTAAAACTTTGGGAACTCCTGAATATGTTTCTGGAATAAGTGAATATTCAAAAAAGCTAAATCATTATATTAAATTGGTTGCTCCCACAAATATGTCTGTTTTAATTTCAGGAGAAAGCGGAACCGGAAAAGAATATGTAGCCAAACAAATTCACGATTATAGCAAAAGAAAAGAACAAGCTTTTGTGGCTGTAGATTGTGGAGCAATTCCAAAAGAATTGGCAGCAAGTGAGTTTTTTGGTCATTTAAAAGGATCTTTCACCGGAGCAATAAACGATAAAACAGGGCATTTTGAAGCCGCCAATAAAGGAACTTTATTTTTAGATGAAATTGGAAATCTTGAATATGATTTGCAAGTTCATTTGTTGAGAGCATTACAGGAAAGAAAAATAAAACCTGTGGGAAGTAACAAAGAAATTGAAGTAGATATCAGAGTAATTGCAGCTACAAATGAAGATTTAGAAAAAGCTGTGGAAGAAGGAAAATTTAGAGAAGATTTATTTCACAGATTAAATGAATTTTTAATATCTGTTCCTAAATTAAAAGATAGGAGAGAGGATTTAGTCATTTTTGCCAATCATTTTTTAGAGAAAGCAAATGAAGAATTAGAAAAAAATGTAATTGGTTTTTCTGAAGAAGTTTTAGGATTGTTTAAAAATTATTCTTGGCCGGGAAATCTGAGAGAATTACAAAATTATATTAAAAGAGCGGTGTTGTTTACAGAAGGAGAAATAATAGAAAAAAAGTTTTTACCGGATAAATTATTGACTTCAGAAACTACTGAAAAAGAAGGATTGTTTAAAAATGATCTTGAAAAACAAATGATTATCAAAGCATTGGAAAAAACAGGAGGAAATAAAAGTCAAGCTGCCAGAGATTTAAATATTGATAGAAAAACACTTTATAATAAATTGAAATTATATAAAATAGATTTGTAGAAAATTTAGGGAGTATCCCACTAACTGTGTAAGTTAAGATTGAGGGCTTGAAAAAACGTTTTTTCAAGCCCTTTTAATTTTTAATCCTTAATTTATACGCATTATGAAAAAAGAAGAATTTTTAACCGATGAGTTTTTAGAGCAGTTCAAAAATGGAGAAGAGCTGACTAATTTTTTAAAGCAAATTCAAAAACGAGGTATAGAGAAGATACTTGAAGGCGAATTAAATGCCCATTTAGGCTATGCCAAACACGACAAACGTCCTCTAATACCCGCAATAGATATGGTAAAAAGAAGCTTAAAACCGATATGGGAGAAACCGAAAATTAAAGTGCCTCGCGACCGGGAATCAAGCTTTGAACCTACTCTTGTCCCTAAACGGGGCAATATGGCCAAAGGTGTTGAGAATGTGATTATATCGCTTTATGCCAAAGGAATGAGCAACGAAGATATCCGGGAACAACTGGAGGAAATCTATAATTTTGAGCTCTCTACCAGTGCCATATCCAGGATAACCGATCGTATTACAGACGATATTACAGTTTGGCAAAACAGGCCTTTGGAGCCGGTCTATTTAATTGTATGGATGGACGGGATTGTCTTCAAGGTCAGAGAAGACTCAAGAGTGGTCAATAAGACCATTTATATCGCTGTAGGACTGCGCAGAGATGGCTTAAAAGAAGTCTTAGGACTGTGGTTGGGCAAGAATGAAAGCGCCTCTTATTGGATGAGCGTATTGACTGATATGAAAGCCCGAGGAGTTGAAGACATATTAATTACGGCAACCGATAATTTAAATGGGTTTACTAAAACAATAAAAGAAGTTTTTCCTGAATCAAAAACTCAAATTTGTGTGATCCATCAGATCAGAAATGCAGCGCGTTATGTGGTCTGGAAAGACAAAAAAGAGTTCTCTAAAGACCAGAAGGCTATCTACACAGCCCCTAACGTACAGGCCGCTGAAGCAGCTTTAAAGGACTTTGAAAAGAAGTGGAATAACAAATACCGATACGCCGTTCAAAGTTGGCAAAACAACTGGAATGAACTCAGTGTCTTTTTTAACTTTCCGGTAGAAATCAGAAAGATTATTTACACCACAAATCTAATCGAAAATCTAAATGGTAAAATCAGGAAATACACCAAAAATAAGCTCTCTTTCCCGACCGATCAGGCAGTTATGAAATCGGTCTATTTAGCGGTAAGAGAAGCCTCAAAGAAATGGACCAAGCCTATCAGAAACTGGGGAGTGGTACTTAATCAATTTTTAATTATATTTGAAAGAAGGGTCCGATTATAAAACCAAACCCTTAGTCTAACTTACACACTTTACGGGATAGTGTCTTTTAAAACTTGAATCATTCAAATGCATTTTTATTTATCATTGCTTTTAATGCTCTATTTAAAATTTTTAATATTAATCTTCTTTGAGTACCAAATGAACCCCAACTATTATTAGCATTTCCATTTATTACAGCTAAAGGTTTTTTTAAATCATCATCTATTGAAAATATTTCGAAAATAACTCTAGCCGCTCTAACTTCTTTTCCAGAAGATTCTCGAGTATTAAAAGAATTAGTCCAACTATTATAATTTGTACTAGCATAAGATGTGTTAGAAAATGAAACTGCATCTAATTTAATTAAAATTATTGTTTCAATATTCTTTTCATTAATAATATCATTCATTTCTGAATCTGAATAATTATATCCAGTATCCAGGTATAAACAATTTGTTCCATGAAATAACATTAACTCCTTTTTCTTTAAAACGATTTATAATTTTACCTTCACCTTTTGGATCATTAAGCTCATAATGAATTAATGTTTTTCCTTTAATTGTGTTTTTCAAATCTTCATATAAATAAAGATTTGTTCCAATTTTATTTTGTCTAAAAATTAAAGGGGAAATAAATAGTAAAATTAAAAATATATTTATTCATTTTGATTTATAGTTTAATTACATGATTTATTAGTTATAAAAAAATAAATATGTTTTTATTGCTTTCAAAGATAAAGCAAAGGCTGATGCTTTGCAAAGCAAATCATAACTTCAAGTTATATTTTTGTAAAAAAAATAAGAATATATCTTAAAGGATAATAGAACTGTTTATCACTTCTTGGTTTTGAATTTCGAGGAATTCCGGGAGTCTGTTTTCTTTAGGGAGGATGGCTAAATATCTATCCTCATTAGATTCATAAACTCTGGTGATGTTAAAATCTTCTAAACCTAATTTTTCGCAAATTTCTAAAATCAAATCGTTATGATGGATTAAGTCTGTGCTGCCTAAATGAAAAACACCGGGTAAATTCCTATTGATGATATAATGAATTTGTTGGGTTAATTTTGACAGGGTAGTGGAGTTGATGACTACATTAGGAAAAACTTCTATCGGATCTTTTATTTTATGTAAGGTTTTTATCTCTTCAACTCTTGGAGAATTTGCACCAAAAACCATAGGCAAACGTAAAATATTATATTTCTCATTTGGCAAACGCAACAATGCATTTTCAATTTGGATTTTAAATTTTCCATAAATACTTACCGAAAAAGTTTTGTCGTATTCATAAGAAGGGAAATTCGTGAAAGCATCAAAAACATTGGCCGAAGAGAGAAAAATCAATTTACAAGAGTGGTTTCGAATAAAATCAATCATTTCAAAATGCGCATGAATTTGTGCGTTAAAATTTCCTCTTAAAGCTGAAATTATAAAATCGGGTTGTAAATTTTTCAATAAAAAGCTTAAGGATTCTGTTTCCATATCCCATTGATGAAACTTATGGTTATCATCAAATTGCGAATGAGCAGTTCTATAAGTAGCATGAACATTATAAAAAGGGTAAAGCTCTTTATAAATTCCTTGTCCTATAAAACCACTTCCGCCAAGAATTAATATTTTATTTGTTATTTGAATAATATTTTATTTAAGAATAAGATAAAAAACTCTATATAAAATTAGCTGATAATTAAGTGTTTTTTATCAAAAAAAATATCAGTAAAAGAAAAACCAAGCATAATTGATATACTTGGTTTTAAGTGATATATGATAAAAACTATTTCTTATAAAATGGAGTTTTCACTACTTCAGCAGGAATGGTTTTTTTTCTGATTTGAATGAAAATCTCTGTTCCAATTTTATTGTGAGAATTTGAAATATATCCCATTCCGATAGATTTTCCGGTAGAAGGAGATTTTGTTCCGGAAGTAACCACTCCGATTTTATTTCCTTCTGCATCAACAATATCATAACCTTGTCTTGGAATTCCTCTTCCGGTTAATTCAAACCCGCTCAACTTTCTATTTACTCCTTCTTCTTTTTGTTTTTTCAAGTTTTCAGCATTGATAAAATCTTTGGTAAATTTTGTAGTCCAGCCTAATTTTGCTTCAAAAGGGGAGGTGGTGTCGTCAATATCGTTTCCATATAAACACAACCCCATTTCTAAACGTAAAGTATCTCTTGCTGCTAAACCTATGGGTTGAATTCCAGAATCTTTTCCGGCTTCCATTACTGCATTCCAGATTTTTTCTGAATCTTCTTTTTTGAAATAAACTTCAATTCCTCCGCTTCCGGTATATCCGGTTCCGGAAATAATGACGTCTTTTACTCCGGCGAATTCTCCGGTTTTAAATTGAAAATATTTTATTTCATTTAAATCTACAGGAGTAATTTTTTGCATAGCTTCTAAAGCTTTTGGTCCTTGGATAGCAAAAATACCATATTCATCAGATAAGTTTTGCATTTCAGCATTCATGGTATTGTGTTTAGTAATCCAATCCCAATCTTTTTCAATATTTGAAGCATTGGGAACCAACATATATTTTTCTTCTTCTAAACGATAAGCGATTAAATCATCAACAATTCCTCCTTTGTCATTAGGCAAATAAGAATATTGTGCTCTTCCAATTTTTAAAGTTGAAATATCATTTGCCCATACTTTTTGCATAAGATCTAAAGCATTTGGTCCGGAAATCATAAAAATTCCCATATGCGAAACATCAAAAATTCCAACTTTTTCTCTGACGGTTAAATGTTCTGCTTTTACGCCTTCATAAGTAATCGGCATTTCATATCCGGCAAATTCTGCCATTTTTGCTCCAAGAGCTTTGTGAATAGAAGTAAGTGCTGTGCTTTTCATTTTTAAATTTTAATTTTCACAAATATAAGTCTTTGAAAGGATTTTTCCTTCTAATTCTTGACTATGAATTTTAAATAAACAATTGGGTGATCAAATAAATAAATAACCCCATCAAACCGCCCACCAAAGTACCGTTTATTCTGATGAATTGTAAATCTTTTCCGACTTCTAATTCTAATTTGTCGCTGAGTTCTTTTCCTTCCCAACCTTCAACAGTGGTGCTGATTAAAGTTTCTATTTCTTGACGGTTTTTTAAAACCATACGATAAGCAAAATGTTGAATCCAATGATTTAATCGGTATTGTAATACTTGATCTTCTTTAAGGTTTTTGGCGAGTTTATCAATATTTTGACCAATGTATTCTTTGAGTTTAGAATTTGGATTTTCAAGTTGTTTTTGCAACATATTTTTTATGGCTTGCCAAGCATCTTGGGTATAAGGTTTTAAATTTTCTGCATGGATAAAATCAGTTTTAAACTTTGAAAATTTATCTTCCCATTTCTGGGTGGTAGTCAAATCAGCAGAAAAGTTTAAAAGCGTGAGCGTAAGTTTTTCTCTCACAAAATGATGAGGGTTTTTTTCTATTTCTTCTATAAAAGAGATAATTCCTTCTGTAATTTCTCTTGATATTTTTTTTCCGGCTAAAAAAGCAATCAATGGACGATTATCAGCAATTCTATCTAAAATCAATTGTTCATTTTCTTGAATATAAGTTTTCAGCTGAGGCAAAAGCGTTTCTAAAAGATTGATGTGTTCTTTGTTCTTAACCATATATTCAATCCCAGAAGAAGCAATGCTTTGGTAATCAATGTTTTTTAATAATTCTGTTCCTTGTTGTGTCAAGAAGTTTTCTACTTGATCATCTTCTAAATCATCGATGATTTTATTTAATAAGTTAGCGATTTCTGTTTCTAACATCAGCCTATTTTTTGACTTATTTAACCAATCTACTATCAGTTTTGCCACATCTAATTTTTCAATATAAGGACGAATATTCTTAGGATTGATAAAATTTTCATTGACAAACATGCCCAGGTTTTTTCCCAAGTCATTTTTTTTGCGTTCAATTAAATTGGTGTGCGGAATGGGAAGTCCTAAAGGGTGTTTAAAAAGCGCTGTTACGGCAAACCAATCCGCTAAAGCACCTACCATTCCGGCTTCAGAAAAGGCTTCAACATATCCCATCCATTTTTGTGGATTGTGTTGTTGAAAATAAATCATCAACGTATAAATCACCGCCATCAAAAAGAAAAGTCCGGTGGCAATTCTTTTGTGTTTTCTTAGTTGTTTCTTTTTGTGAGAAGACATGATATTTTTGGTTTAGTTTCTTTGATTAAACTTCAACAAGGTGAAGAACTAAAAGGGCGGTAGCTCCTGCAATTCCAAAGCTTAAAAGTGTACCTATTAAAATATATTCCGTGAGATTTCTGTCTTTAGAGTCTTTTAAATCTCCAAAACGAAAAATAGATTTAGCAGCTAATAAAAAGCCAATACCTTCCCAATTTCCAGTAATCACAAAAGCAAAAATAAACACTCTTTCTAACATACCGATATATTTTCCGGCATTGATTAAGGAATCGTCATTGTTGTTATTTAATTTGTTTGACCAATTAGATAAAAGTTCGCGTATGGCTATACCGGATACAATAGTTATAAATAAAATGGCTGTTATATAAATCCAAAAATTTAGATTTTGAAAAAAAGCTTGATAGTTAAATTTTGGTTTGAAAAAGATTATCCATAAAACTAAAATGCTGATAAGATGTAAAAATTGATCTATTATAAACCATTTACTTTTTGTATTTTTTGTTTGAGCATAAATTTTCACAAGATCAATAATAGTATGTGAAATAGTTATCAAAACTATTAATAACCAGTAGTTTATGTTCCATAAGATAATGAGAACTAATATTCCGTGAATAAGAAAATGCAAGTAAAGTGTAAAAGATTTTGCTTTTAATTTTTCTTTATTCACTACCCAAGATTTAGGTTGCAATATAAAATCACCTATAAAATGTGCTAATATAAGTTTGATAAGAACAATCATCTTAATTTGGAATTAATTCTTTTACGAAACATTTTTTCGACTGCTAAAACTTCATTAACATTTGCTCTTTTCCATCTGCCACTTACAGAATTTTGTTTGATGCCTAATTGTTTTCCGATTTCTTCTTGTGTTGCAGATGGACATTGGAGAACAATCTGCATTAATTCGGCTGACGAAATGGACCAATTATCCATAAAAAGCCCGATTAATTTGAGATAGAGATTTATTTCTTCATCAAAATTTGTCCAAATACTTTTAACGCCTAAAGAGATATTTTCTTTTTTTAAAGAATCAAATTTTTCACCTGAATTGATAAAAGCAGTTCCATTACTTTCTGAAATGCTTTCCCCAACATAAGTTTTTTCTCCAATTCCTATAGCTAAACGAACATCTACTACACCTGTTTTTTTGATGATTGCTTTTATTTGTAATGCTTTTTTTAAAGAATTTTCTACATCCTTTATCTCCAATTGAAAGGAATCTCCTCTGTTTAACTCCCAGTCTTTCGGACTTTTTCCCCATTGTTGAAAAAGATTTTTAAGCGGAATCAACCATTTCCCTTGATCGGTTAATTTTCTTGATGCGATAATATCACCTGTAATAATTGCTATCATATTTATCGTTTAAATAAGTGATAATAAGTTTTATCGTTTAAATATATGATAAATTAAATTATCGCTGAAGTTTACGATGATATTTTTAGAGAAATAAACTTTAAAAAAGGCATGAAATCAACTCATGCCTTTTTCTAAGTTTTAAACTATAATTTTTTACTTGGGATCTTTATAAGTTTCATACATCGAACCAAATTCTGAATTGATAAATAAATCAAAAGGAATTTCTTCTTGTTTGATAAATCCTTTGTTTTTCAATTTTCCGTTAGAAACCAAATCTACCACCGCAGAAATACTGCAAGCGGTTGTCCAGCTGATGGCTCTCCATTCTTTTTTGTCTAAAGTAATTCGACGATAAGATTCGCTGAATTCTTTTCTTCTCAATTGTCCGTTAATTTTTCCTTCCACAGCGGCATAAACCAAAACAATATCTTCATCAACCAGCGGCAAAGCATTGTTTAAAATATCTTTTGCCATTTCTCTGTTGTTTTTTAATTGTAAATCATACAACAATAATTTCATTCCATCTCTGTGTCCGGGATATCTCATGGTTTTATAGTTTAAAGTATCCACTTTTCCTTCCAAAGTTTTACACATAGTTCCCAATCCGCCGGAAGTAGAAAAAGCTTCATATTGACGTCCGTTAATATTGATTTTTTCTACATCATCTAAAGAACTGACCATTTTTCTTTCGCCGTTGTGAATTACTTCTGCATCATTTATATATTCGTTGATCACGCCTTCTGCGCTCCAAGTAAAACTATAGCCCAATTGCCCCATCGGGTGGAGAGGCAAAGCGCCAACTCTTAATTTTACCGATCGGATTTCAGAAAATTGACTGTATAATCCTGCGCCTAAAATGCCAATAAATCCGGGGGCTAATCCACATTGAGGAGCCAAAACAGATTTGCTGTTTTTTGCCATTTTCTGAATAGCATTTAAAGTGGGAACATCTTCTGTCAAGTCAAAATAATGCACTCCCATTTCTGCAGCGATTTCAGCAATTTTTATATTTAAAAAGAAAGGTAAACAAGAAACAACCGCTTCTTTATCTTTTAATAAATCACGAATATTTTCGGTTTTGGAAACATCGGTATTTAAAAATTCAAAAGGAAAATCTTCTTTCGGTTTTTGTTGATCTATTCCTACTACTTTATATTTTGAACTCAATAAAGTGGCAACAAGACTACCGACTTTTCCTAAACCTAAAACGGCAATATTTTTTATCATAATAAAATGTAATTTTAGTGGATTGGAAAGTTAAGCTTTTTTTATATTTATGAACGATTTAAAACTGAAAAATCATGAAGATTTATACCGCAAAACAACTTAAAAAAGCAGATGAATTCACTTTAAAAGCTCAGCAGATTTCTTCTTTGGAATTGATGGAAAGAGCTTCTGTTTTAGCTTTTTCTGAATTGATAAAAGATTTTAAAAACAAAGCGGTAAAATTTAATGTGTTTTGCGGAATTGGAAATAATGGGGGAGACGGTTTGGTGATTGCGCGAAAAATCATAAAATATGGATATGATGTACAGGTTTTTGTGGTGAATTTTAATGCTCAGCATTCTTTTGAATTTAAAGAAAATTTAAAACGCTTAAAAGAAATCTCAAAACAAGAAATTATATTTTTGGAAGAAAATTCTTCTTTTCCTGTTTTTGCGAAAAAAGAAATCATCATCGATGCTATTTTTGGAATAGGTTTAAATCGTCCTATGCCGATTTGGGTTCAGCAATTGGTTGAACATTTAAATTCTTTATCATCAGTAATTTATGCGATTGATTTGCCCAGTGGAATGTTTGCTGATTTGCCTGCAGAAGAAAATCAACCTATAATTAAAGCGAAAAAAACTATTACTTTTCAAAGTCCAAAACTCGCATTTTATTTACCAAAAACTGCAATATATACCGGAAAAATAAAAATTTTGGATATAGGTTTGGCACCGGAGTTTTTGAATACTATTCAAGAGAAATATCAATTGCTTAGAAGAAAAGATTTAAAACTTCTTATTAAAAAAAGAGATAAATTTTCTCACAAAGGAACTTTCGGACATCTATTAATCTCCGGAGGGAGTTATGGAATGATGGGAAGCATGATTTTATCTACAAAAGCAGTTTTAAGAATTGGAGCTGGAAAAACCACTGCATTAATTCCCAAATGCGGATATGAAATTATGCAAGTTGCTGTTCCTGAAGCAATGACGTTAACTTCAGCTGAAGAAAAATATCTTTATGATTTTGAAAAACCAAACTTTATTCCCGAAGTGATTTGTTTTGGAATGGGCGCAACAACTCATCAAAAAACGGAAAAATTCTTTGTTGATTTATTGAATTTTGCTGATAAACCTATGCTGATTGATGCAGATGGTTTGAATTTATTGGCAAATAATAAAGAATTATTAAATCTTATTCCTGTTGACTCTGTATTAACACCTCATCCAAAAGAGTTAAAAGGTTTGATTGGAAATTGGAAAAATGAAATAGAAAAAATTGAAAAAACACAAGCTTTAGCGAAAAAACACAACATAATAATTTTGATTAAAGGTGCACATACTTTGATTGTTACAGCAGAAAAAGTTTTTATCAATAATACCGGAAATCCCGGAATGGCTACTGCGGGAAGCGGAGATGTTTTATCGGGAATAATAGCCGGTTTGATGGCACAAAACTATTCTTCAAAAGAAGCCGCAATTTTAGGAGTTTGGCTCCACGGAAAAGCAGGAGATTTAGCTGTAAAAAAACAAGCAGAAGAATCATTAATTGCCGGAGATTTAATTGATTTCTTAGGAAAAGCAATAAGAAAATTAAAATAATACTCTTTCACTTTAGTTTAAAAACGGTTTTAAACTCTTATTTTAGCGAAAAATTTTTAGCAAAGCTTTTTTAAAAGATAAAATTCACTTTTATATAGAAAAGTAAAGCTTTTTTAATAAAGTTGAAAGTTTAAAATAAATATTCAAAAGACATGGCCAATAAACATTATATCAGCAGTGCAGTGCTTGATATTCAAGACATAGAAGAGATATTAAATAAAAATAAACAATTAGCACTTAGTGAAGAAGCTAAACTCAATATCAATAAAACTCGCGATTATTTAGATCGTAAATTAGCGGAATCAGAAACTCCTTTTTATGGAATAAATACCGGATTTGGTTCGCTTCATAATGTAAAGATTTCTCGAGAAAAACTTTCTCAACTTCAAGAAAACTTAGTGATGTCTCACGCTTGCGGAACAGGGGAGAAGATCGATAAAAAGATTGTAAAAATCATGCTTTTACTTAAAGTACAATCTTTGAGTTATGGAAATTCCGGAATTACAGAAGAAGCTGTTCAGCGATTGATAGATTTTTATAATGAAGATGTTCTTCCGGTGGTTTATGAACAAGGATCACTTGGAGCTTCAGGAGATTTGGCGCCTTTGGCTCATTTAAGTTTACCGCTTTTGGGAATGGGAGAAGTTTATTATCAAGACAAAATTCAACCTGCGGAAAAAGTTTTGGGTAAAATGGGGTGGAAGCCTTTAAAATTACGAAGCAAAGAAGGTTTAGCTTTATTAAACGGAACGCAATTTATGGGAGCACACGCAGTTTATGCTTTGATAAAATCTTTTAAATTAAGTTATTTATCAGATTTAATTGCAGCGGTTTCTGCAGATGCTTATGATTGTAGTTTAGCACCTTTTAATCCATTGGTTCATCAGGTTCGTCCAC
>JAJYSY010000050.1 GCA_021793375.1 Bacteroidota bacterium
GAAAGTTCTTTTTCTAATTTGAAAAATATGAATAAAGATAATGGGGTTAATTTAAAAACCACAATGCGAAACATTGGAGTATATGGAGATTACTATACAAATATAAAAGAAAAAGAAAACCTTCATCAATTTGATTATGGAAGCATTGAAGTACTGATTAAACAAAATGTTGATAAATTAGATTAGACAATTACTAATGAAACCAAAAAAATAAATAATTATACATGTTTTAAAGCCATTACAAAACATGAACCTGATATTGGCTTGGGAGAAATGATTAAAGCTTGGTTTACCCCTGATATTCCTTTCCAGTTTGGACCTATCATATACTCAGGTTTACCAGGTATGATTTTAGAATTAAAACAAGGATATTATATATTTACAGCTCAAGAAATTGAGTTTTCGCAAAAAGATATAATAATAGCAAAACCTACAAAAGGAAAGAATATCGATGCTTCAATGTGGCCTGCTGAAAAAAATAAAATTAAAGCAGATTATATGAAAACAAGAACTTATTAAGCTTTTTATCATTAATAACAATGAAATATTTTATTAGTTTTTTACTTATCATATTTACATTTTCTCTTGCGCAAGGTCAAACTCAATCCGGAGAAATTACCTATTCTGTAACGGCTGATGAAAAAATGATGGATAGTATTGTTAATCAGAAAAATATCTCTTCTGATTTAAGACAAGGTATTCAAGACTTGTTTGATTATCAAACTAAAACCATTCCTTTTTTATCTTATAAATTAATTTTTAATGAAAAAGAAAGCTTATTTTATCTTCCAAATAATATGAGCAATGATAATAAATTAGATCTTCAAACAATAGCTCGTAATGTTGGCGTAGAAGGTAAATATTATATTGATCAGGAAGAAAAAACTTCTTATCATCAATTTGAATATATAAGTTCTAAATTAATTGTAAAACATTCTATAAACCAGTTTGATTGGAAAATAACTAAGGAAAGTAAAATAATTAATGGTTATTTATCTTATAAAGCTATTGCCTATCATAAACCCGATGTAGGGTTGGGCGAAAAAATAATTGCTTGGTTTACGCCCAATCTTCCTTTTCAAACCGGACCATTAGTTTATGCAGGTTTACCCGGATTAATATTAGAATTAAAACAAGGGTATTATATATTTACTGCAGAAAACATTAATCTTTTAGAAAAACAGAAAAAAATAAGAAAGCCAACTAAAGGAAAAATAATTACGTTAGAAAATTTACCAAAAGAAAAAAATAAAATTAAAATGGATTATATGAAAGCAAGAACTTATTAAGCTTTTTATCATTAGTAACAATGAAACATATTATTAGTTTTTTACTTATCATATTTACAATCTTTCTTGCGCAAGGTCAAATCCAATCCGGAGAAATCACCTATAAAATCAAAGGAAATGATAAAGCTTTCTTAGAAAGATATAACTCTGATCCAGCTTCTGAAGAACAAAAATCATTTGCAAAGAATTGGTATGAAAAACAAAAAAGAGCAGTGCCCTTTTTGAAATATCATTTAAAATTCAACAAAACAGAAAGTTTATTTGAAAATCATTATCGCCAATTTATGAAAAGTGATAATGGAGATGATTTAGAAATTGCTATGCAAGTGGCCGGAGTAGCCGGAGATTTTTATACAAATATTCAAGAAAAAGAAGTATTAAATCAATTGAAATATTTAAATAAAAATTGGTTGATATCACATAAAATAAAAGATTTAAAATGGAAAATAACTGAAGAAACTAAAACAATATTAGGTTATTCCTGTAAAAAAGCAATAGTAGAATTTGATCCTATTATGAGTATTGGAGGAGAAATTACCGCTTGGTTTACTCCTGATATTCCTTTTCAGTTTGGACCAACAACATTTGTAGGATTACCCGGTATGATTCTACAAGTTGATCAAGGTAATTATACTTTTTATGCTACAGATATTAAATTAGATGAAGAGTTTATAAAAATAGAAAAACCTAAAGGCAAACCACAACCTGTTCAAGAATTCCAAAAAGAACGTAAAGAACTTGAAAATAAATTAAAAGGCATATATGCTCAATAATTAATAATCCTTGTTAAGGGTTCAAAACCCTTAAAGGAATGCAGATTATTTCAAAACCTAATTTTATTTTGACACAACATTTAAAAAAATCACTGTTCAGCCTGTTGCTATTTTTTATAGTTACAGGCTTTACTTCTGTATATGCACAAAATGTTCAGTTAGAAGGACAGATTTTAGACAGCATCAACCAACCTGTTGCCAACACCAATTTAATAGCCACGCCTTATGCAGAAGGAGAAATTACTTTTGCCATTGCAGACGACAAAGGAAAATATGATTTAAAATTAAACAAAGATTTAGCTTATAAAATAGAAATTACCTCCTTGGGGTTTTCTTCTGTTACAGATAGTTTGAAAATCAGTGAAAATACCGTAAAAAATTATGTGTTAAAAGAAAGCAACGAGCAATTGGAACAAGTTGTGGTTAAAGCAAAAATGGCTATGGTGGTCAATGAAGACACCATTACTTACAGAACAGATAAGTTTAAAACCGGAGATGAAAGAAAACTCAGAGAAGTGCTTAAAAAACTGCCGGGCGTAGAAGTAGATCGAGAAGGAAATGTAACGGTAAACGGCAAAAAAGTAAACAAATTAATGGTAGATGGTCAGGACTTTTTTGGTGGAGACACAAAATTAGGCGTCAACAATATTCCGGCAGATGCTGTAGAAGAAATTGAAGCCATAGACAATTACAACGAAGTTGCTTTTATGAAAGGCTTGAGCGATAGTGACCAAATGGCGATGAACATCAAACTTAAAAAAGATAAAAAAGATTTTTGGTTTGGAGAAAGCGAAGCAGGCGGGGGAGTGGAAAAACGCTATTTTGTGCAACCGCGTATTTTTTATTACAGTCCAAACACCACGCTTAATTTTATTGGAAGCCTGAACAACGTCAACGAATCTCCTTTAGATTTTCAAGATGTAATGCGTTTTAAAGGCGGATATATGAGTTTTTTAGATAATCCTATCAGTTCAGGAGATGATGGTTTGATGCGTTTTTCGCAAAGCAGTGACACGCGTCATAAAAAAATGCAATTCGGAGCAGCGAATTTTTCTCAAAAAGTGGGGAAAAACACCCGTTTAGAAGCTTATTCCATCATAGCCAAACAAGAGGTGAAACATGAAACCCAAACCCACACAGAATATTTAACGCAAGATGGGTTGACAGAAGGCAGAGAAACACACAACAACGATCGTGGTTTTAGTAGTTTCAATAAAATAAAATTGCGTCATACGCCCAATAATTTTAAAGATATGGCTTATGATATGTTGGTAAACCTTACCAACAACAGCTATGACAATATTGTAAATTCAGAAGTGGCAGACAGCATAAATTACACCGGCACCCGCAGAGATCCGCACGATTTTGAAATCAATCAATATTTCAGATACAATACCCAACCCACTTATGAACACACTTCTGAAATAAAAGCAGAATACAGTTTTAAAAAATCAAACAACCTTTCGGATTGGAATTTTGACCGCCCGATTTTTTCTTCCATTATTCCTATTCAAGAAGAAGAAACCGGAGCTTACAATTTATTAGAAAAATACAATTCTACCACGCACGCTGCCAATGCAAGTTTTAAGCATTATTGGGTTTTAAATGCCACCAATCATCTTTATCCGGTTGGCGGAATGTATTTTTTTAACCAAGGATATGACACCCACGATTTTCAACAACTCCAAAACGGCGAAATCTACGATTTTTATGCCGCAGGATTTGGAAACGAATTAAATTATCAGCTTTTAAATCCGTATGCAGGTTTTCAATATAAATTTAAAGTCGGCGAAGTGATTTTTAGACCCGGATTGATGTATCATCATTATTTCTGGCATGTCAATCAGTTTTCAGAAAAAATTGTGTCAAAAAACAAAGGCGTTTTACTTCCGGAATTTAAAATGGAATATAAAATCAGCAGTTCCAAAAAAGTAGAATTCAATTATAATTTAAGATCTTCTTTTTCCGATGCAGAAAAATATGCCAACCGCTTAAGTTTGCGTAGTTTTAATCAATTATATCGAGGAGAAGAAAACTTGGAAAACACTTTATATCACAATTTATCTTTAAGTTATCGCGATTATAGTTTACGCACAGGTTTGTCTTATAATCTGAATTTGAATTATCGTCGTCAAGAAAAATCTGTACAACAAGAAACTGTTTTAGAAGGAATAGATCAGATTAACACTACTTTTTACAGCAAATTTCCGGAAAATAATCTCACTGCAAATATTTTTGCCAACAAGCGGTGGAAAAGATTTTCTACCAGTTTAAACCTACAAACTTCACTTTCTGACTATTCGCGAATAATCAACGAAGAAAAATTAGATTATGATGCTTATCATCTTAATTACTCTTTATCAGGTAGGACCATATTTAAGAATTTACCCAATTTAGAAGTGGGGTTTTCTCATGGATTTAACCACACAAAATCAGATGATTTTAAAGGAAAATATACCTCAATCAGTCCTTTTGCAAGATTGAATTATGCGTTTTTAAACGGATTTATTTTAAAAGGAAATTACGAATACACTTATTCCAAAGATCATCACACCCAACAAAACCAAAATTTCCAATTGGCCGGAGCTTCTTTGTTTTATCAAAAAGAAGACAGCCCTTGGGGATTTGAAATAAAAGTGAGAAACTTATTTGATGTAGAATACAAAAGAAATTATCAAGTAGATCAGTTTATGATTTATGACAGCAAAATTTATATCCAACCCAGAACAGCTTTGTTTATTTTGACTTATCAGTTGTAAAAAATAGTTGATATATTATCAAAATAATTATTTTAAAATAGATACAGATTCTTAAATTTTTGCGTTTACACTTTCTGAATTGGTATTTTCTTTTTTAAGTATAAAATAACCTGCTATCCCTCCAATAATAGAAGCGATAAAAATCCCTATTTTAGCTTGTATTTGATAAGCTTCGTCTATAAAAGCCAATTGTGTAATAAATAGCGACATCGTAAAACCAATAGAAGTTAATAAACCAATTCCTAAAAGATTTTTAAAATTCATTCCTTTCGGGAAAGTAGTGATTTTTAGTTTTACAACAAGCCAAGATAAACCAACAATACCGATTAATTTGCCTACTAATAATCCTAAAATTATACCTATAGCTACATTTGTTTCAAACAACATACTCAGGTTGATATCTAAAACAGAAACCCCGGCATTGGCTAAAGCAAAAATGGGTAAAACCACAAAAGTCACAAAAGGGTGCATAGCACTTTCCAATCTTTGTAGAGGAGGCATAGCCTTTTTATTGTCTAAAGCCAATCTTTCTAAAATATAAAGCTGTTCGTTGGTTAAAGTAGGTAAACTATTAGGATCTGCATTTTTGAAATTAGTCAAATGTTTTTTAATTCTTGCGATAAAAATTCTTTCATTGATTTTCACATCAGCAGGAATCATAAAAGCTGCCATTACAGCTGCAATTGTGGCATGCACACCA
This sequence comes from Bacteroidota bacterium, assembly GCA_021793375.1. GTDB lineage: Bacteria > Bacteroidota > Bacteroidia > Flavobacteriales > Flavobacteriaceae > JAJYSO01. The sequence goes on from JAJYSY010000050.1 coordinate 5,522, forward strand.
GACAATAAAAATAAAGTCCAAACGCCGCCAATTCCCAATAAGGCATAAAAAAGAATATTTCTAACCCCCATTCTGTTTCCAATAAACATAGTTAACAGAAAAAGTAAACCCACTCCTAAATTCAGCATTGAAATATCTGAAGTATAGAAAAAAGCAATTACCAAAACAGCTCCTAAATCATCAACAATTGCTACAGCGGTAAGAAAAACTTTAAGAGAAAGAGGAATTCTATTTCCTAATAAATATAAAATCCCCAATGCAAAAGCAATATCAGTAGCCATAGGAATTCCCCATCCGTTGCCTACTTCTCCGGCAGAATTTAAAGAAAAATAAATCAGAGCCGGAAAAAGCATTCCCCCAAGTGCTGCAATTATGGGTAATAAAGCTTTTCTTGGTTTAGATAATTCGCCGGCAACAATTTCTCTTTTGAGTTCTAAACCAACCACAAAAAAGAAAATAGCCATTAATCCATCATTAATCCATTGATGGATATTCATCTCTATATAAGATTTATTTTCAAATAGAAATCCAAATTTATATTGTAGAATTTCAAAATATTTAGTGTGCCAAGGAGAATTAGCTAAAAATAAAGCAAGAATAACACTAATACCTAAAACTAAACCACCTGACTTTTCTTTTTGAATAAATCTCTGAATAGGTAGAATTACTTTTCCTATTGGAGAGCGTTTGGGATCTATCATAAAGAATTGAGGTTACAGAGTTTAAACAAAAATAATTTATTTTTAAAATAACAAATTAATTTTTAATTGATTTAGGTTTTTTTTATGATTTTATCCTAAACTTATATTCAGAAATCCATATAATGTAAAGTTCTTTAAGAATTTAAGTTTAAATTCTTAAATTTATAGACTCACTTTTTCAGGGTAATATTATGAAAGAAGATTTTCTACATTATTTATGGAAATTTAAAAAGTTTGATTTTTTAAATGCACAAACCGTAGATGGAGAAAAATTAGCCATCTTTCAAGTTGGATTACACAACCAAACACAAGGCGGGCCGGATTTTTTTAATGCAAAAATTAAAATAGGAGAACAACTTTGGGCGGGAAATGTAGAAATTCATAAAAAATCAAGCGATTGGTATGCACATCATCATGAAACAGATCCGGCTTATGACAATGTAATTCTGCATGTGGTTTGGGAACACGATGTTGAAATTTATAGAAAGGATAATTCCTCTATTCCTACTCTGACTTTAAAAGAAATAGCCGATAAAAACGCTTTAAAAAACTATGCAGCACTTTTAGGAATTCAATCCAATCGATGGATTAATTGTGAAAAAGACTTCTCCGGATTTGAAGACTTTACAATAGAAAATTGGTTGGAAAGATTATATATTGAAAGATTAGAAGAAAAATCTAAAGTGATAGAAAAAATCTTGACAAAAAATGCTAATGATTGGGAAGCTACACTGTTTTGCATGTTGGCAAAAAACTTTGGATTAAATGTAAACGGAGAAGCTTTTTTAAGCATAGCGGAATCTATTTCTTTTGCAGTAGTCAGAAAAATAAATGAAATCACTCAAATGGAAGCTTTGTTTTTCGGACAAGCAGGAATTTTATACCAAGCAAATGATTATCCTTATTTCAATAAGCTTAAAGAAGAATACACTTATCTTAAAAGAAAATTCAAACTCAGCAGAAAAGGAGTTTTTCCCATTAGTTTTTTCAGATTGCGACCGCAGAATTTTCCTACCATAAGATTAGCTCAATTAGCACAACTTTATGTAAATCAAAAGCGTTTGTTTCAAGAATTAATCGCTCAAGAAAAACTGGATAAAATAGAAGAATTATTTCAAATTCAAGCTTCTTCATTTTGGGATACGCATTACAATTTTAAAAATGAAGTAAAACCCAGAGCAAAGAAAATCACGAAGAGTTTTATTCACTTGGTGCTGATCAATACTATTATTCCTTTAAAGTTTTGTTATCAACAACAAAACGGAAAAATAGATCACGAAAATTTATTTGATTTAATGCGACAACTTCCGGCGGAAAAAAATACAATTATTAAAGGATTTAATCAGCTCAAACCCAAAACCGCCAAAAATGCAATGGATTCTCAAGCTTTAATTCAGTTAAAAAAGAAGTATTGCGATAAAAATTATTGTCTGCAATGTAGTTTGGGATTGAAATTATTACAGAAATAAACTATCTTTGAAATATGCTGAAATTAGTTTATAGAATACGTCATTATTTTGAGCGAAACGGATTTTATGTAAGTTCTCGTTTAGCAGATCGTTTGGGAATACGGGTTAAAAACATCCGCCTCTTCTTTATTTATCTTTCCTTTGCAACTTTAGGCGTTGGTTTTGCATTTTATTTGACTTTGGCATTTGGTTTAAAATTAAAAGATCTTATCTACACCAAAAGAAGTTCTGTTTTTGATTTGTAAGATTTCTTAAATATATTTTGTTTTATAGTCAATGTTGAATTATTTTTAACGTTGTTTTAAAACAAAATCTATGAAAAAAGTTTTCCTCACGCTTTTTAGCTTTCTGCTGCCTTTCTTTTCCTTTTCTCAATCCTCTACCTTAAGCGATCAAATCGATGCGGGTTTTAAAAAATACACCCAATGGTTTGTAGATTTTATTTTTTATGAAATACCCATAACTCAAGATTTTCAAATCCCTTGGGTGGTAATCATCTTAATTGGCGGAGCGATTTATTTCACTTTTTACTTTAAGCTGATCAACTTTTTAGGTTTTCGAACTGCCATTCGTGTGGTAAGAGGAGATTATGAAGATATTGAAGCGGTTGGCGCAGAAACGATTTATGAAGAGGTGGAAGTTGGAGAACAAGCAGAAGCTTTTCAAAAAGAAAAACAAGAAGAAGACGCGGATGGAGAAGTAACGCATTTTCAAGCTTTAACCACAGCACTTTCTGCCACAGTGGGGTTAGGAAATATTGCCGGAGTTGCTGTGGCGATTTCCATTGGCGGACCCGGAGCTACTTTCTGGATGATTTTAGGAGGTTTTTTAGGAATGGCAACCAAATTTACAGAATGTACCTTAGGTGTAAAATATAGAGATATTGGTCCGGATGGAACGGTTTATGGCGGACCTATGTATTATTTAAAAAAAGGATTGGCAGAAAAAGGGATGAAAAGATTAGGAAAAATCTTGGCATTTACTTTTGCTGTTTTAATCACTTGTGGAGCTTTTGGAATTGGAAATTTATTTCAAGCCAATCAAGCTTCTGCGCAATTTGCAGATTTATTAAATTTAGATTCTGCCCAAAGATTATGGGTGGGAGCCGGTTTGGCATTAACAGTAGGGTTGGTGATTATCGGCGGAATTAAACGCATTGCTAAAGTGACAGAAAAAGTTGTTCCTTTTATGGCGGTGATTTATATTTTGAGTGCTTTGTTGATTATCGGAATAAATTATATGCACATCGGCGATGCTTTTATGGCAATTTTTAAAGGAGCTTTCACCGGAGAAGGAATCGCCGGAGGAGCAGTGGGAGTAATGATTCAAGGAATTAGAAGAAGTACATTTTCTAACGAAGCCGGAATGGGATCTGCACCAACTGCACACGCAGCTGTGAAAACAAAATATCCTGCTTCAGAAGGTTTGGTGGCGTTGTTGGAACCTTTTATTGATACGGTGGTGATTTGCACTATGACCGCTCTAATTATTATCATCGCCAATTTTGATGCAAATATTGTAGAATATGGAGTAGAGGTTTCTGAAGGCGTGCAAGTTACAGCAGCAGCTTTTGATGCCGCAATTCCACATTTTTCAGTTGCTTTAACCATAGCGGTGATTCTTTTTGCAATTTCAACTATGATTTCTTGGTCGTATTATGGCGCACAAGGCTGGATGTTTATCTTTGGGAAAAGCAAAAAAAACAGATTGATTTACAATGTTTTGTTTTGTATTGCCATTTGGGTGGGATCAGGTGTGAGTTTAAATGCAGTGATAGATTTTTCTGATGCCATGAATTTTGGAATGGCAATTCCGAATATTATCGGAATAATTATTTTAGCTTCTGTAGTGAGAAAGGAATTAAAAAGATATCAAAAAGCAATTCAAACCAAAGAAAAAGCTTTAAAAGAAGGAATGAAAGATGTTAATAAAATGGGAGAACTATAAAAAAATATAAAAAACCTAAAGGAATTTATTTTTAGCTTTGATTTGTAAGAAGATAGACTAAATTATTCTTAAATTTGACGAATACAGATAAATTATATATAGATTATTCAGAAAAAGTTTTTCTTTTGTGAGAAGAAGTAAAACACATAAGAAGATTTCTGATTAAAAAATGTATATTTGGATAAAAGAGAATTAAAAAAAGCCGGTGCTAAAACTATAGACAGGCTGAAGGCTATCATACATAAAATCTATATTTTTATTAGTAGCTTATCTATGCGGATATTTAATGCTTTATTTAAAAAGAAGATAAAAACTCAGGAAAACGCTAAAGAAGAAGAGGAGCAAGGGAAGTTTATGCCCGAGCCGGAAATTCCTGTTGATGAAAAATTTATTCTTAATTTTAAAAAAAATGGAGGTAAATTTTTATACTGCATAGATGAAGAAGAAGTCAAAGAAAATTTTTATCATATCTTAAAAGAAAACAATTGGCAAAAAAATGTTTATTGTAGCAATAAAGAATTAAAAAATATCTTTAAAGATTTTAATTTAAATTTTTCAACAGATTCGAACTCTTCTTTTGGATTATTTTCTTGTGAATTTTTAATTGCCAATACCGGATCTTTACTTTTTTCTTCCAATCAGATAGGCGAAAAAAAATTATCTCAATTTCCACAAGATTTTATTGTATTGGCAAAAACCAGTCAATTGGTAGAAACCCCGGGAGATGGATTGAGAATTATCAATATCAGAAAAGAGCATATTCCCACCAATATTACCACCCTAAAAAACTTTAATGAAAAAGATACAGATAAAGAAGGACACTTTATGAACTATGGGAGTGTTTCAAAAAACTTATATTTGCTGCTTTTAGAAGATCTCTGAAATTAAAAACTTAATTCAGAGAAAGAATTTCTTATATTATATGAGTGAAACAATCACAAGACTTATTTCAGGAGTAGTATACGCAGCTTTGCTCTTGTTTGCAATTTTTATATCAGAATATACTTTTGTAGTTCTTATTTTTCTTTTTGGATTGATTGCCCTTCATGAATTGCAAAATCTTTTACAAGTAAAATCTTATATAACTTATTTCCTTTTAGCTGCTTTTTTAGTCTTTTTTAATCTTTATCATTATTTGGAGTATGACTATCTATTAAAAACATTGATGATTATCACTTTGATTGTAAACTTATTGTTGATTCGGGATTTATTGGCCATTAGAAAAATACCGATGTTTGCACAAAGAAAATATTTAATCATTGTTTTTTACTTGATTTCAGCTTTGGTTTTTCTGACTTTAATACCCTATCAAAACCCGGATTATATTTATGAACCCAAAATCTTAATAGGAGTGTTTGTTTTGATTTGGAGTAATGATTCATTTGCATATTTAATAGGGAAATCCATTGGAAAAAGAAAACTTTTTGAACGAATTTCACCTAACAAAACAGTAGAAGGATTTCTCGGCGGATTGATTTGCACACTGCTGATTAGTTATGGAATATTTTATATTGTGGATATCTTTAATTTCAAAATTTGGTTGGGAATAAGCATAATCACATGTATTTTTGGTACTTTTGGAGACTTAATACAATCAAAATTAAAACGTCAAGCAGGAGTAAAAGACAGCGGAAGATTAATGCCGGGTCATGGAGGTTTACTTGATCGTTTAGATAGTATTATATTTGCCTCAACATTTATTTATTCATTTTTAGCGATTGTCAATAATGTTTCATAAAGAAGGGCATCGAATTATCGGAATTGCCATTTTTATAGTGGTGATTATAAATATGCTCAGCTTCTATATTATACCGGAAGGCTGGGGACAAAACCTAATACTAATAGGAAGTTTAATATTTTTAGGACTGATTTTGCAGTTTTTTAGAAATCCAAAAAGACTGTTTCAAAATGATGACTCTCATATATTAGCTCCGGTAGATGGAAAAATTGTAGTGATTGAAGAAGTTTATGAAAAAGAATATTTCAAAGAAAATCGTTTGCAAGTTTCTGTGTTTATGTCTCCCGTAAATGTGCATGTTACCAGATATCCTGTTGGAGGAGAAGTGAAATACAGCAAATATCATCCCGGTAAATTTTTAGTCGCTTGGCATCCAAAATCAAGTGAATTAAATGAAAGAACAACAGTAGTTGTTGAAAACTCTGTTTTTGGAGAAATTCTTTTTCGTCAGGTTGCCGGAGCTTTAGCAAAACGTATTGTAAACTATGCTGAAGTAGGTCAAAATGTAATACAAGCCAGTGATAGCGGATTTATTAAATTTGGTTCCAGAGTAGATATGTTTTTGCCGGTAGATACAAAATTAAAAATAGAATTAAATCAAAAAGTAAGAGGAGGGGAAACCATAATAGCAAAAGAAAACTAAAGCATGGCTGAACACAAAAGCGAATTAGACAAAAAATTTGAAGAAGCAGTAAGATTAGCTTCAGACCCAGAGCTGAAATTCCCGGCAGATATCAGGTTGTATTTTTATGCTTATTATAAAAGAGCAGTAGGAAATCACAACAGTGATAGAATGAGAGAAGATAATGAAAAAAACGCTTTGATAAGCGGTTTTAAAATGAATGCCTTATTTCAAGTTAGAAATATTCCGATAGAAGAAGCTAAAAAAAGATATATTGAATTGGTAAATGAATATATCATAAAAGGTAAAACAAAATCGGAAAAATAATTCTACGATTCTTTTTCAAGAATATTCCCCTTTATTTTTAAAGCAATAACAGGTTTGTTTTCCGCATTGGAATAAACCGTAATTGTCCGACGAACTGGTCCGGAAACTTTAGTGTCATAAAGTATTTTAATTTCTCCTTTTCCTCCCGGATTAATCTCCTTTTTTGTGTCAATCAACTTTAAATTTTCGCTGGTGATTGTCACTTTTTCAATAATTAAAACTTCATTTCCCGTATTTTTGAACTTAAAGCTGCGTTCACCATTACTTCCCTGTTTTATATTTGAAAAAGAAACACTGGTGTTTTCAAATTCTATTTTTGCCTGAGCAAAAACAGAAGTGCTGAAAATCAGCAATATAGATAAAGCATAAAAAGATTTCATAATTTGAAAGATTAAAAGTTACGCCAACAACTATAAAGCAATTTACAAAAAAACTATTAACAGTGCTTTTAGATTTTTAGAATTTTGCCGATATGATTACATTTGTCAAAATTTAAATAAAACCTGAAGATGAGGTATAATCCTGAAGATATAGAAAAAAAGTGGTATAAATACTGGTTAGAAAACGGTTATTTTAATTCCGAAGTAAATGAAAAAAAACCTTATACCATTGTAATTCCCCCGCCCAATGTAACGGGAATTTTACATATGGGGCATATGCTTAACAACACTATTCAAGATGTATTGATCAGAAGAGCAAGACTGAAAGGATATAATGCTTGTTGGGTGCCGGGAACAGATCACGCTTCTATTGCTACAGAAGCCAAAGTGGTGGAAAAACTGAAATCTGAAGGAATAAATAAAAATGACATCGACCGAGAAGAGTTTTTAAAACACGCTTGGGAGTGGACAGAAAATTATGGCGGAAGAATTTTAAACCAATTGCAAAAGTTAGGCGCTTCTTGTGATTGGAGGAGAACAAAATTCACCCTCGATGAAGATATGTATGAATCTGTTATCAAAAGTTTTGTTGATTTATATAACAAAGGATTGATTTACAGAGGATATCGAATGGTGCATTGGGATCCGGAAGCAAAAACCACGCTTTCTGATGAAGAGGTGATTTATGAAGAACAACAAGGAAAACTTTATCATGTAAGATATAAAATCAAAGATTCCGAAGACTATCTTACCGTGGCAACCACCAGACCGGAAACTATTTTTGGAGATACTGCCATCTGTATAAATCCTAATGATGAAAGACATCAAAAACTAAAAGGAAAAACCGTAATTGTTCCGATTGTTAATAGAGAAATTCCGGTGATTGAAGATGAATATGTAGATTTAGAATTCGGAACAGGATGCTTAAAAGTAACCCCGGCACATGATCAAAATGACAAAATGTTGGGCGATAAACATCAACTTGAAATTGTTGATATTTTTAATGAAGATGCTACTTTAAATGCAGAAGGATTACATTATGAAGGAAAAGATCGTTTTGTAGTCAGAAAAGAATTCGCTAAAGAATTAGAAGAAAAAGGTTTTTTAGTAAAAGTTGAAAATCACCTCAATAAAGTAGGAACTTCAGAACGCACAAAAGCAGTTATTGAACCCAGACTGTCAGATCAGTGGTTTTTAAAAATGGAAGATTTGGTAAAACCGGCAATCAAAGCAGTGTTGGAAACCAAAGAGATAAAGTTATTTCCTGATAAATTTAAAAATACTTATGCGCATTGGGTAAATAACATCAGAGATTGGAATATTTCTCGACAATTATGGTGGGGACATAGAATTCCGGCTTATTATTATGGAACGGGAACAGAAGATTTTGTGGTGGCAGAAACAGCTGAAGACGCTGTGGAAATAGCTAAAGAAAAAACCGGAAATAAAAACCTGACTTTACAAGATTTACGTCAAGATGAAGATGTTTTAGACACTTGGTTTTCTTCTTGGTTGTGGCCGATGAGTGTTTTTGACGGCATTAGAAATCCGGAAAATGAAGAGTTTAAATATTATTATCCTACCAATGATTTAGTAACAGGTCCGGATATTTTATTCTTTTGGGTAGCCCGAATGATTATCGCCGGATATGAATATACCGATGAAAAACCTTTCAAAAATGTTTATCTCACCGGATTGGTAAGAGATAAGAAAGGAAGAAAAATGTCAAAATCTCTTGGAAACTCTCCTGATGCTTTAAAACTGATAGAAGATTATGGAGCAGATGGCGTAAGAGTTGGATTATTGTTGAGCAACGCAGCAGGAAATGATTTACTCTTTGACGAATCTTTATGTCAACAAGGAAAAAGCTTTGGAAACAAAATTTGGAATGCATTTCGTTTGATAAAAGGTTGGGAAGTAGCAGAAGATAAACCTCAGCCGGAAGCAGCAAAAATCGCTTTGGATTGGTATAAAAATCGCTTGCAGGAAAAACTTGTAGAAATTGAAGATCATTTTGAGAAATATAGAATATCAGATGCTTTGATGACTATCTATAAATTGATTTGGGATGATTTCTGTTCTTGGTTGTTAGAAGCCATAAAACCGGATTACCAACAACCTGTAGATGCAAAAACACACCAAACTATTATCGAGCTTTTTGAAGAAAATTTGAAAATTTTGCATCCTTTTATGCCGTTTTTAAGTGAAGAGCTTTGGCAAAAAATTGCAAAAAGAACACCTGAAGAAGCTTTAATTATTGCAGAATGGCCAAAAACGACTAATTTTGACGAGAAGTTTTTAAAGGAATTTGAAGTTGTGAAAGAAGTGATTAGTAATATCAGAAATATCCGAAAAACTAAAAATATTTCTTTTAAAAACACTATAGATTTAAAAGTTATCGACCATGAAAAAATAGCAGAAAGCTTAAATACTGTAATTTCCAAAATGGGAAATATTAAAACTTTTGAAACTGTAAATCAACCTCAAAACAATGCTATTTCTTTCAGAATAAAATCTAATGAATACTTTATTCCGATGGATGGACATATAGATGTTGAAGAAGAAACAAAAAAATTAGAAAAAGAATTGGAATACAACCAAGGATTTTTAAAAGCTGTTGAGAAAAAATTAAATAACAAAAGATTTGTTGATAATGCTCCGGAAAAAGTAGTGGCATTAGAAAAACAAAAGCAAGCAGATGCACTTGCTAAAATAGAAGCAATTCAAGAACAATTAAATAATTTAAAATAAAATGAAAAAAATCTTAGTTTTATTAGTTGGAGTTTTCTTTTTAATTTCTTGTGGAGAAAACAAAGAATCTCAGTATAAAAGCGATTATGAAGAAATACTTCAAGTTGTTTTGGATGAGCATGATGTTTTGATGGAAGAAATGAAAACAGTGAGTGGTTTATTGCAAAAAATAGAACCGAAAATAGGTAAATCAGAAAAAGATTATGAAGCTGCAGCAGAGCAATTAAAAAATGCAAATAAATCCATGTTTGCTTGGATGAAAGATTTTAGCGAAGAGTTTTCTGATATTCATGAAAAAGACAAAACTTTTACAGAAGAAGAATATAAAGAGCGTATAGAAAAACTAAAAAAACAAGAAAATTCTTTAGAACAATTACAAAAAGAATTTGAAGAGAGTATTTCAAACGCAGAAGAACTGTTAAATAATTGAAAATCAGATTAGTGTTGTGTTTCCAATATTATATTTGCAAATTGTTTTTAAAAAATAAAATATATGAATAATTCGTTATCAAGAAACTTAGGGCTTCTTATTTTCAGAGTAGGAATTTCTTTTTGGATGATTTCCAATCATGGGTGGGGAAAATTTTCAACCTTAATCAATGGAGATGAAATTCAGTTCCTTGATCCTATAGGAATTGGAATGACTATTTCCTTTATATTAGCTATGTTTGCAGAGTTTTTCTGTTCAATTCTTGTGGCTCTGGGAGTATGGGTGAGATGGGCAGCCGTACCATTATTATTTACTATGCTCATAGCCTTTTTTATAGCACACGGAGCAGATCCTATAGCAAAAAGAGAAATAGCAGGCTTATATTTAGTAGGATATGCTATGATTGTTTTTACAGGAGGAGGAAGATTTGCATTAGGAACACTTTTAGGAGGAAAATATAGATAAAAAGAAATTTGAATAAATAACTAATAAAGATTTATTTCTTGAAAAAATAAAAACATGTTAGATTTTGTAATCGTAGGCGCAGCTCAAGCAGGATTGAGTATGGCTTATTACCTTAAACAACAAACCAAGAATTTTTTATTAGTTGATAAAGAAAATGAAATAGGATATTCCTGGCTTAACCGTTGGGATTCCTTAAAGCTTTTTACTCCTTCAGAATTTAATAATATGCCGGGAATGGGTTTCCCGGCTCCGAAAGGTCATTACCCTTCAAAATATGAAGTGGCAGAATATTTTAAAGCTTATGCTGAAAAGTTTGACTTTCCTATTCAACTCAATACTTTAATTGAAAAAATAGAAAAAAAAGAAAATCATTTTCAACTTTTTTATGAAGATGAAATCATAAAAGCTAAATCGGTAATCATTGCAACCGGTCCGTTTCATATTCCTTTCACCCCGGAATTTCATCAGAATATTTCTTCAGCAATATTTCAAACCCACAGTAATTATTATAAAAATCCAACACAACTTCAAGAAGGTCCAACTTTAGTAGTAGGCGATGGAGATAGTGGTTTTCAAATCTTAGATGAAATCTCTAAAACCGGAAGAAAAACATATTATTCGGGAAGCACAGAAATAAAAACACTTCCTCAAGAAATATTAGGAAAAACTTTATGGTGGTGGTTTTCTAAAACCGGTTTTTTAAGCATTAGCAAAGACACTTGGTTAGGAAAAAGAATTATGCATAACCGCCAACCCGTCATCGGAACAGATGTAAAAGAAATTTTAAACCGAGAAAATGTAACACCTGTTGGATTTACCACAGATGCAGCACAAAATGTGATTACTACAGAAAAAGAAAAATTAACAGATCTTAAAAACATTATTTGGGCAACAGGATATAAACCAAACTTTAAATGGATTAAAGATTTAGAACTCACAGCAGATAATTACCCCAAACACATTCGAGGAGTAAGCACCATGGATAATTTATATTTCATTGGTTTACCTTGGCTTTACACAAGGGGTTCAGCTACTTTAGGCGGAATTCAAAAAGATGCAGAATTTCTGAGCTTGTATATCAAAGAGAAAAATAACTTGTAATTTTTTAAAGAAAAATAGATTCTAAAAAAATAAGCCTGAATCATTTTTTCGCAAAGAAAAAACTTATCTTTAATCTGGTTTTAAATAAATAAAAATGAAAAAAATATTAGCTGTTGTAGGAACCAATAATAAAAAATCCGTCAATAAAAAACTCGTAAAATATG
>JAJYSY010000051.1 GCA_021793375.1 Bacteroidota bacterium
TTAATCTCTCAAACCTTTAAAAAAGAACAAACACGAAAAAACCGCCTCATCGGATAATGAGACGGCTTCATTTTTTTAAATTAAAAAACAAGTTTTGTTATGCGTTTTTCAATAACCCTGCTCTTTTTAATAAAGCTTCATTATTAGGTTCTTTTCCTCTAAATCTTTTATATAAAACCATCGGATCTTCGGTTCCTCCTTTAGACAAGATGTTTTCTTTAAATTTATTCGCCGTTTTTTTATCAAAAATTCCATTTTCTTTAAAGTAAGCAAAAGCATCTGCATCCAAAACTTCTGCCCATTTATAAGAATAATATCCGGCAGAATATCCACCTTGAAAAATATGACTAAAAGAAGTGCTCATACAGTTTTCTTCTACTTCAGGATAAAGCTGAGTAGATTTAAATGCTTGTTTTTCATGAGCTTTTACATTTTTTATAGCAGTAGGATCTGTGCCATGCCATGCCATATCCAATAAACCAAAACTCAACTGACGTACAGTTTGCAAACCTTCTAAAAAATTGGAAGCTTTTCTGATTTTATCAATCATTTCCATCGGAATCATTTCTCCGGTTTCATAATGCTTGGCAAAAAGTGCTAATGCTTCTTCTTCATAGCACCAGTTTTCCAGCAATTGACTTGGTAATTCTACAAAATCCCAAAGCACATTGGTTCCCGATAAACTTTGATAAGTAGTGTTGGCCAACATACCGTGCAAAGCATGACCAAATTCATGAAAAAGCGTGGTCACTTCTCCAAAAGTTAATAAAGCAGGTTTGCTTGAAGAAGGTCTTGAAAAATTGCAAACAATAGAAATCTGTGGTCTTTCATTTTTTCCATTTTTGATTTGCTGATCTTTATAGCTCGTCATCCAAGCACCATTTCTTTTTCCTTCCCTCGGATGAAAATCAGCATATAAAATAGCTAAATGGTTTTTCTGCTCATCAAAAACCTCATAAGTTTTTACTTCTTTATGATAAGTATCAATAGTGGAAACTTCTTTAAAAGTTAATCCAAAAAGTTTTTGAGAAATATGGAAAACCCCTTCAATTACATTCTCTAATTGAAAATAAGGTTTTAGTTTTTCATCATCTAAATCAAATTTTTGCTGTTTTAATTTTTCAGCATAATAAGCGCTGTCCCAAGTTTGAAGTTGATCGATTTTATCTAATTTTTTAGCGAAATCTTCTAATTCTTTGAAATCTTTTTCTGCAGCAGGTTTTGCTTTTACCAATAAATCATTTAAAAAATCATTTACATTTTCCACAGATTTTGCCATTCTTTCTTGTAAAACAAAATCAGCGTGATTTTTATACCCTAAAAGACGAGCGCGTTCATAGCGCAATCTCACGATTTCTAAAACAATATTTTCGTTGTTGTTTTCATTGTCTTGAAATCCTTTTTTGCCTTGTGCTAAAGCTAATTTTTTTCTGAGTTCTCTGTTTTTTACATATTTCATAAAAGGCAAATAACTCGGATAATGTAAAGTGAAAATATAACCTTCTTTACCTTTTGATTTTGCTAATTCAGCAGCAGTTTCTTTATCGGATTCCGGTAAACCTGCTAAATCTTTTTCATCGGTGATATGTAATTCATAAGCATTGGTGTCGGCTAAAACATGTTCGCCAAAATCTAAAGAAAGTTTGGAGAGTTGGGTATCTATTTTTCTAAGGATTTCTTTCTTTTCTTGAGGTAAATTTGCGCCGTTTCTGGTGAAAGATTTATAAGAATCTTCTAACAGCATTTGTTGTTCTGCGGTTAAATCGAGTTTTTCTTTTTGGTCATAAACATGTTTTACTCTTTGAAAAAGCTCTTGATTTAAAAGAATATCGTTTCCGAATTCTGTTAACCAAGGAGAAATTTCTTGGGCTATTTTTTGAATTTCAGCATTGGTTTCAGCAGCGTTTAAATTAAAAAAAATCGAACTTATTTCATCTAATTTTTCTCCGGATTGATCTAAAGCAACCACAGTGTTTTCAAAAGTTGCTTCTTCCGGGTTTTTAATGATAGCATCGATTTCTGCTTTGGCTTGTTGAAGTGTTTTTTCAAAAGCCGGTTTAAAATCTTCGTTTTTTATTTTAGAAAAAGGAGGTGTTTCAAACTTTTCTAATAATGGATTTATTCTTGTCATGATTATTCAAAAATTAAGGATTCCAAAGATAACAAATCAGAATAGAAACTTGAACACTGATAACACAGATTGTGCATGATTTTCCATAAAAAAAGCCTCCCAAAAAGGAAGGCTTTCTTACTTAAAAACTAATTCAATTACTGAATTTCAATCAAACGTTTGGGTTGTACTTTTGCTTCTTCGCGTTTAGGCAAATCTACTTTTAAAACACCATCTTTATAATCTGCTGTGATTTTTGAAGTGTCAATGCTTTCAGGTAAAGTAAAAGAACGCTTAAATGAGCTGTAACTAAATTCACGCATGGTGAATTTTTCTTCTTTGTTTTCGGTTTCTTTTTCCTCTTTCTTCTCAGAAGAAATGCTGAGTAACTTATCGTCTAATTCAAGATTAAAATCTTCTTTGTTCATTCCCGGAGCAGCAACTTCTAAAACAAATTCATTTTCTGTTTCTTTTACATTTACTGCAGGGGTGGTTTTCTCAAAATTTCTTATTGGATTGTTTGTTTCTATCCAATTTCCGTTAAACATTTCTTCTAACATGTTTGGAAACCAATTATTTCTTCTTGCTAAATTCATAATCTATAATTTTTTAATGTTATTATTTTCAATTTCTGCTATACTTATTGCAAATGAAATACCAATACAAAAGCAAGTCAAAAAGTCAGTTTCTGAGTTGGTTATGATGTCAAAAAGTCATCTTTTGGGTTTATGAGGAATAAATAGCTGACTTGAAATCCATTAATCAAGATAGAAAAGCTTAGTTTTGTATTTTAAATTAAAAAAATACATGGCTTTAACGAATAATGATATTTTTAAAAAATTACGAGTTGCACATAAATTGACCAATGATGATATTGTAAAAATTTGTGCATTAGCAGATTTTAGAGTTTCAAAAAGTGAATTGGGAGCAATTTTTAGAAGAGAAGGGCATCCAAAATATATGGAATGTGGAGATCAATTTTTAAGAAATTTCTTAGATGGATTGATTATACATTTACGTGGTCCTATGCCGGATAAAAGAAAGTCAAGACCAAAAAAGAATTTCTCTTCTGCTAAAAAACACAAGAAGAATTTTGGGGATAAAAAAACTAAATTTCAGCCGAAGAAAGATTTTAAAAAGAAATAATAAAAAAGTATTATAGAAATAAAAAATCCCGCTCAATTTTGAACGGGATTTTTTGATTATAAAGTTATTTTGAAATTAACTTAAAACTTTTTGAACTTTATCTGCAGCTTCTTGGAAAGCAACAGCACTTTCTACGTTCAATCCGCTTTCGTCAATCATTTTTTTGGCTTCTTCAGCGTTTGTTCCTTGCAAACGAACGATGATAGGAACATTAATTCTGTCTCCCATGTTTTTATACGCATCGATAACTCCTTGAGCAACACGATCACAACGTACAATTCCTCCGAAAATATTGATTAAAATAGCTTCAACATTTTCATCTTGTAAGATAAGGTCAAAAGCTTTTTCAACTCTTGCAGCATCAGCTGTTCCTCCAACATCTAAGAAGTTAGCAGGATTTCCTCCGGCTTGTTTAATCAAGTCCATTGTAGCCATTGCCAATCCGGCACCGTTTACCATACAACCCACATTTCCGTCAAGGTCAACATAGTTTAACCCGGCTTTTCCGGCTTCTACTTCAATAGGATTTTCTTCTCTTTCGTCACGCATTTCTGCATAATCTTTATGACGGTAAAGTGCGCTATCATCTAAAGTTACTTTAGCATCAACAGCTATAATTCTGTCGTCACTTGCTTTAAGAACAGGGTTGATTTCAAAAAGTGAAGAATCTGATTTTTCATAAGCGTTGTAAAGTTGGCTTACAAACTTGGTCATTCCTTTAAAAGCTTTTCCGGAAAGTCCTAAGTTGAAAGCAATTCTTCTGGCTTGAAAAGGTAATAATCCTGTAGCAGGATCAATTTCTTCTGTAAAAACTTTTTCCGGAGTTTCTTCAGCAACAGTTTCAATGTCCATTCCTCCTTCAGGAGAATACATAATCATTGTTCTTCCGGTGTTTCTGTTTAAAAGAACAGACATATAGTATTCTTCAGGTTCGTTGTCTCCCGGATAATAAACATCTTCACCTATCATTACTTGGTGAACTTTTTTTCCTTCTTTAGGGGTTTGAGGAGTAACTAAATTCATTCCAATGATTTCATTGGAGATATCTTTTACTTCTTGTAGGTTTTTAGCCAATTTAACTCCGCCACCTTTTCCACGTCCACCTGCGTGAATTTGAGCTTTTACAATGTGCCAGCCCGTTCCGGTTTCTTCAGTTAATTTTTTTGCTGCTTCTACAGCTTCCTCCGGAGTAGTAGCAACGATTCCGCGTTGAACAGTAACTCCAAAGTCACTTAAAATTGATTTTGCTTGATATTCGTGTAAGTTCATAAACTTATAATTTTCTGATCCTTAAATAAGTTTCGCAAAGATAAGGATTTCAATATCAATCTTTGATGTATTTTAAAGAAATTTAAAATACTTGATTTCTAAAACGATCAAAAAATCTTACCCGGATTTAAGATTTGATTGGGGTCAAATATTTTTTTTATTTGTTTTTGTAATTCAATTCCTGTATTTGAAAACACAGTGTTCATATATTCTTTTTGCACAAAACCAATCCCGTGTTCTCCGCTGATGGTTCCGCCTAAACTGTGGGTGTACACAAATAATTCTCTGATAGCTATGGGTAAAACATTTTTCCATCTTTCATCGGGCATTTGATTTTTTAAGATGTTGATGTGTAGATTTCCATCTCCTGCATGGCCATAAATAATGGAGTCAAAACCGTATTCTACTCCTAATTCTTTTACTTTTTTTATCAATAAAGGTAATTTTGCTCTGGGTACTACGGTGTCTTCTTCCTTATAAATTGAAGAGCTTTTTGCGGCTTCGCCCATTACCCTTCTGATTTTCCAAAGTGTTTCTTTATGAGCAGCGGTATCGGCAAAAAGGATTTCTCCGGTTTCAAACTTATCAACTACTTCAAAAATACCTTCCATTTCTTGCATCAAGATATTTTTATCTGTTCCGTCCACTTCTATTAATAATCCGGCTTTGATATTGTCTTGAAGTTTAAGGAAATTTTTCCCGATGAATTGTTGAGCGATATCTATGGCTTCTCTTTCCATAAATTCTAAAGCAGAAGGGGTGTAACCGGCCATAAATATTTTATGAACCGCTTGACAAGCTTCTTCAGCTGAAAGAAAAGGTACAAAAACCAATAAATCTTCTGTAGGAGTTTTTAAAAGTTTTAAAACAATTTTTGTAACCACAGCCAATGTTCCTTCAGAGCCAATCATAAGTTGGGTGAGGTTATATCCAGTGGCATTTTTTAAAGTATTTGCGCCGGTCCACATAATTTCTCCGTTGGGCAAAACAATTTCTAAGTTCAATACCTGGTCTTTTACCACGCCATATTTTACTGCACGCGCTCCCCCGGAATTTTCTGCGATATTTCCGCCGATAAAACAACTTCCTTTGCTGGCAGGATCTACCGGATAAAACAATCCTTTTTCTTTTACTGCATCCATCAATTCTTGGGTAATAATTCCCGGTTCTGCGGTAACTTGAAAGTTTTCTACATCGATATTTAAAATTTTATTCATCTTTTGCATATCTAAAATCACTCCTCCGTAAATGGGTAAAGCTCCACCGCTTAAACCTGTTCCTGAGCCACGAGGAACCACCGGAATTTGATGTTGATTGCAATATTTTAAAACAGTACTGACTTCTTTGGAGGAAACAGGTTGTAAAACCACTTGAGGTTTAAAAACTAAATCTTCTGTTTTGTCGGAAGCACAACGCAATAAGTTTTCCTCATCAGTCAGCACGCGATTAGGAGTTAAAATCTGTTGAAAAAAATCAAGATCTTTTGATGTGATTTCAGAATAAGTCATCGAATAGAATTTTAATAAATGCGAAGTTAGGGAAATTTAAAATACAAGCTTTTAAGTGTGTTTAATTCCGAATTATTTGGAAATAAAAAAATCCACTCTTCAAAAAGAAGAATGGATTTTTATAAATTTTGAAGCGTAAAATTACTGCTTAATAACTTTTAAGTTTTCAACAGTACCATCTTCTAATTGTAAACTTACAATATACATTCCTTTGTTAAGCTTAGAAATATCTACTGTAGATTTCGTGTTTTCAAGAGATTGCGTCATTACTGTTTGTCCGTTTATGTTGTAAATAGTAACTGCTTTCATAGCGGTATTAGCTTCAAGGTTGATGAAATCTGAAGTAGGGTTGGGGTAGAGTGATAATTCAGCTTTGGTGAAATCATCTACACTTAAATCTCCTGCAAAAGGGATTCTATAAAAATCTGTTTGAAATGTAATATTGTTAGAATCATATAAAACAGCAAGTTTATCATAAGAATCTCCATCGGTTTTCATCACTAAATTAGCTCCGGAGATAGGGCCTTTTTCAGTATCTCCACGGAATTCTTGTAAGATATTTTCACTGTCTTTTGCAAAAACTAAATTGTAAAATTTAGATCCATCTTCAGCATCTTGTAAATAAGCATAACTAAAATACTGATCATCATCTTCAGTTGTAAAAGCATTTGGAGCAAGAAAAGCAGAAGTAAGAACCGGTTCAAAAAGAATAGTGTTTTCCGGAAGCAAGAATTGATGTCTTTTAACTTCATCTCCTGTTTGACTTAATTCTGTAATTACGCCATAAGAATTTCCGTTTTCCATATCCGGTTCGCCTAATCCAACTACATAATGATAAGAATCTTCAGTAGGAATTCTGTTGAAATTATCTGATAATAAATCTCCATTATGATCTGCATTAAAAGTAGCAGCCATATCCCAGCTTTCAATATTGAAAAATCCTAATTGAGTAGCTTCACCATTTTGACCTAATAAAAGTCCTAATTGATTGTCTTCTCCTTCAATAGAAGTTATATCTTGATTTACAGCAATGATTTCTTCGTTTAATTCGTGGATAATTGTTCCATCTTCTTTGGCAACTCTGTAAGTATTCCACTCTGCATCTGCCATCATATCGTAAAACTCTATTCCATAAACGATTTTATAATCGTTAGAAGAATCGAAATATTCTTTAGAGATATCATATCTGTTATCTTTGTAGAATTTTCCGAAATCTGCCATTGGTGTAACAAATTGACCTAATTCTTCCTCAGTTTGGATGTCGAGTTCAAAAGAGTTTTCTTCTACAAAATTAAAATCTAAAATCTTGATGATAAGATGATTGTCCGGGTAAATCTCTAAAGTGGCATTATCCATAAAAATGCTTTCATAGTGCGCTACTACAATTTTTTCTTCTCCATCAATAGTGTAGAAATTAAAAGGAACTCCTGCAAAATAATTGATTAAATCTCCGTCGATTTCATACTCTTCTTCTACTGAAAAATCAGAAAGATTAAAAGAAGTTGCCACAGCTTGATCTTCTCCGGAAGCATAAGTGATGAATTTTTTGTTTCCATCAGCATCTATTTTAGCCCAAGCAGCTTCTCCGGGTACTTGCTGTAAAACATTTCCGTTTTTGTTTACCAGCCAGATTTCCGAAATTTGTCCTTCAGGTCCTATGATTTCTTCATCAAAATAGTGAACATAAATCATAAATTCCTTGGTGTTTTCTTCAAAGAAACCTTCAGAATAATGGTTTAAAAGTTCTACGTGATTTGCATTTTCAGGGATATTAACTGAAAAGCTTTCTAAAACTTGAAAATCGTTATCATAAGTTTTCACTTCAAAAGAAGCGTTTTCATTGAGATTAGCAGAATAATAAATCAGTTCATTGGTTCCTATATGATCTATAATTCCCCAAACTTGGGAGTCAATGCTTGCAAGAGGTTCAAGTTGATCGTCTTCATCAAAAGTGGATAGAGGAGAATTTTCCATACTGTTTGAAAAAAGAAAATCCGTTTGTAAAGATTGAGGTCTGTTTAAAGACGTCATATCAAAACGTTTGTTTTGATCTATTTGTTGAGCGTGTGTTAAGCTAAAGCTTAATAATAATGCAAATAAAAAAGTAAATTTTATCTTCATATAATTTAAAGGTTATTGTTTAAAACTGAGCAATGTAAGGGAAAGAATTTATTTAAAAGTTAGAGAAATGATAAACAAAAAGCGAGTTTTAAGAAGTTGTGAAAAGTTTAATTGGTAAAGAATTAAAAACAATTGTATGAAATGTAGATTTTTATTGCTGAAAATTCAAAAAATAAACTTTTTTATTTAAGATAAAGGTGTTTTTTAAGTTGTTTGTAATCTGAAGAATTGTTTTTTAAAAAGGTAAAGATTTAACTATTTTAGAAAATGTTATAAGAAATGATTTCAAATAAAAAATCCATTCCTCAAAATGAAGAATGGATTTTATCAAGTTATTTTTCTGTTATTTATATATGAATCGGTCTTGAATCTGTAGCATCCATAGCGGCTTCGCGAATAGCTTCAGAATAAGTTGGGTGCGCATGACTGATCAATGCAATATCTTCTGCACTTGCTCTATATTCCATAGCAACCACCAATTCTGCAATCATATCTGCTGCACGAGCTCCAACAATATGAGCACCTAAGATTTCATCAGTTTCTTTATCTGCCAAGATTTTTACAAATCCGTCGATATCTCCACTGGCACGAGAACGCCCTAAAGCACGCATCGCAAATTTTCCTGCTTTATATTCTACTTTATCCTTTTTTAATTGTTCTTCAGTTTTTCCAACAGAAGCAACTTCAGGCCAAGTGTAAACTACACCGGGAATTAAATTATAATCGATGTGTGGTTTTTGTCCGGCGATGGTTTCCGCTACAAAAATCCCTTCATCAGAAGCTTTATGTGCAAGCATTGCACCTTTTACAACATCTCCGATGGCATAAATGTTTTCTGTAGAAGTTTGTAGTTTTTCATTGACTTCAATTTGTCCTCTGTCGTTTATTTTTACGCCGGCTTTGTCTGCGTTTAATCCTTCTGTGTAAGGTTTTCTCCCTACAGAAACCAAGCAGTAATCTCCTTTGAATTCTACCTCTTTTCCTTTTTTATCCTCTGCTTTAATAAGGACTTCTTTTCCTTTTTTCTCCACGGATTTTACTTGATGAGAAAGTGCGAACTTCACGCCTTGTTTTCTCATTACTTTACGCAATTCCTTGCTCTGGTCTTTATCCATCGTAGGAATAATGCGATCCATATACTCAATTACAGTTACTTCAGCACCTAAACGTCTGTAAACTTGTCCTAACTCCAAACCGATAACTCCACCGCCAATCACCATTAAATGTTTGGGAACTTCTCCTAAACTCAATAATTCAGTTGAGGTGATGATGTTTTTCTTGTCGATTTCTATAAAAGGTAAACTTGCCGGTTTACTTCCTGTGGCAATAATTGTTTTTTTAGCTTCAATAGTTTCAGCTTCTCCCTTTTCAGGAGTAATTTTTATATGGGTTTTATCTTCAAAAGATCCCACCCCTTGGTAAGTATCGATTTTGTTTTTGTTCATTAAATACTCAATACCTTTGGTGGTGGTTTCCACAACCGTATCTTTGCGTTCTATCATTTTTTTGATATTCAGCTTCACGCCTTCAGGAACTTCTATTCCGTGTTCTTCCAAGCTGTTGATGGTGTCCTCATAATGATGAGAAGAATCTAACAAAGCTTTTGAAGGAATACAACCCACGTTAAGGCAGGTTCCACCCATTGTTGAATATTTTTCAATGATTGCAGTTTTCATCCCTAATTGTGCACATCTGATGGCAGCAACATATCCGCCGGGACCTGAGCCGATTACGGCTACATCGTATGATTTCATAATCTTGATTTCTTTTTTATGATAAAACTTCGACAAAAATACAAAGATTTATGGTAGTGCTATATGGATTTTAAGTTTTATCCGAAGCAAGGAAAGATTTAGGACTTTATTTTACTTCAATAACTCTTTAACAAGTAAAACAGTTTCTGTTTTGGAGTAATTTTCTGCATAATTCCCGATGATTGTTGCAATATCTTCCGGTTTTTGCCATTTGCTAAAATCTGCATTAGGTACGCTTTTTCTGTTTTGAGGCGTATCAATTGTAGTGGGAACAATAACATGGGTTTGAATTCCGGTTTTTTCTGTATTGGAGTTGAGAATATTCGCTAATTGAAAAAGTTGAGATTTTGCCAAAGCATAAGCTACAACACCTTTAGCTTTTGAGGTGTTCATTCCCGGTTCTGATCCGATAAAGAAAATTTTTCCTTGTTTGTTTTCTTTTCTGTTAGACAAAAGAGAACGCGTTACAAAATAAGCTGTTTCAAAATTTAAAGTGTATTGTTTTTGCAGCTCTTTTTGACCGGTTTTTTTTAAGTTTCCCAAAGCAAAACCTCCGGTGGTCAAAACAGTAATATCTATGGTATGATGTTTTTTTAAGATGGAATTTATGGTTTTTTCAGTAGCGGATTCATCGGTTAAATCCACTTCAAATTCTTCATAATATTTATTTTTTGTTTTGTCTTTTTGATGATGCACCAAACCAATCACTTGATGGTTTTTTTGTAAAAAATGATTTACTACAGCTTTTCCTAAATTTCCATTTGCTCCGGAAATGAGTACAGTTTTTGACATAGTTATGGTTTTCTCTCAAAGTTAAGGATTTCAAACGCAATTTTTTGAAGTTTATACAGGTAAATAAGAGTTTTATCAAACAATGTTTGTTAATAATTTTAAACAACGTTAATGTTTTCTTATTTAAAAAGAAAATTATTTTTTATGTTTGTGTTTTATTAACTAATCAAAATTATAATATGAAAGCTTTAAAACTTTTAATTTTATCCTTATTTATTGTTGGGGCGGTAAGCTGTTCGAGTGATGATGACTCAGTTACAGATGCAAGCATGACAGGGAAATGGCATCCTACTCTTTTTAAACTTGAAGGAAGTATGGATGTAGAAGATTTAGGACGAATGGAATATGTTGCAGAAAGCACAGGAGATTTTGGAGGAGTTTACATTGATTTTAAAGATGATGGAACTTATTTTGCAGAAAATAATACTTTTCCGATAAAAGTGACTGTAAAATTAAATGGAAGTGTAATCAGCAATGAAGAATATGACAGCACTTGGGATTTAGACCAAGAAGGAACTTGGGAGAGAGACGGAGAAACAGTTACTATTAGCAATGTTGATGGAATGACAGATTATGAACTTTTAGAACTGACGTCTTCTAAGTTGAAAATGAAAACCGATGCAGGAAGTATAGGAGACCTTGGTGGTGACGTTCCCGGTGATATGGATATGACCATCACATTAGGATTTAAAAGATAAGATTTGTCTTTTAAAAATAGAAAAACTCTTGCCGGTTTTAAATTGAGCAAGAGTTTTTTATATAAGAAATTTTACTTTTCAATAATATCTCCCGATCCGGTGGAGGAAGTTTTTACTTTTGCTTTTCCTTTATAATAAATATCTCCCGATCCGGTTTTAGTAATATTTAATTGATTTTGAACATTTATTTCT
The DNA here is from genome assembly GCA_021793375.1 of Bacteroidota bacterium. Lineage (GTDB taxonomy): Bacteria > Bacteroidota > Bacteroidia > Flavobacteriales > Flavobacteriaceae > JAJYSO01. Next base: position 11,591 of record JAJYSY010000051.1, read on the forward strand.
GTATCTCCTGAACCTGCGCTATTGATTTCTGCATTTTTCACTAAAAAATCATAGGCAAACAAATCTCCCGATCCGGTTCTATTTACATGCATATTTTCTGACTCTCCGGATAATTTTATATCTCCTGAACCGGTCATATTTATTTTTAATTCTTGCGTGATTAAATTCAATTTAAGATCACTCGATCCGGTTTGATCAATTTTGAAATTATCTGCTTGAAGTTTACCCTCTGTTGAAATATCTCCTGATCCGGCAGTGGTCAATGAAGTGAGCTTATCTGATTGTAATTTTAAAATAATTGGTTGATGTGCTTTAATACTGATGTTCTTTTTTACGCCAATATATAAAGTGGAGTTTTTGACTTTTGTTTCAATATGTTCTAAAAGATTAGCCTCTCCATTCAACTCTATTTTTCCTGCTTGTTCGCCTTCAATAATTACTAAATCAGTGAATCCTGCTTTTTTTATTTTATGAAAATCTGCGCTGATTTCTCTATTTTCAGTAGTTACCTCTTTGTTTCCTTTAATGGTTTTTCCGCCGTTTTGATAATAGATTTCTTTTACACAAGAAGTGAAAGTGAAAAGTAAGAGAATAGCGAAAGAAAATGTTTTTATGGTATTGCGTTTCATGTTTTAAAGGTTTATTTTAATAAGTATTTTTGGGTGATTCTTTTATTATGACGAGAAAAGAGATAGAAAAGTTACACTTTTCCGGATTCTTTTTGATTTTTAACTGTTTTCAAAAATCTGATAATCTTTAATTTTAATTTCCGGATATTTTTCAAGCAGGATATGTTGAAGTTCTTCTGCTTCTTTTTTAGTAGAAAATTCGCCTACTAAAACCCTGTGGATTTGTTTGTTTTTATTTTGTTCAGAAATAATCCGAATTTTATTATCAAAATAAGCAGCTAATTCATAAACCAAACTAAAAACAGCAGAATGATTTTGAAGTTTTGCAATTTGAAGTCCAAACCCTTTATTTGGATTTCCTAATGCATTGATATGATAAAGCTGATTTTTTTTAACAAGTTGAAGGTCTTTTTCTTTTGCAGCAGCAAAAAAATCTTGTTTTTTCTTTTCCCAATCTATCACTTCTCCGGTGATTTTTTCTTCTTTAGAAACAATTTCTACTTTAACATCAGTAATTCCGGCATGCTTAAAACCTAACTTTTCTGCAGCAATAGGAGAGAGGTCAATAATTCTTCCTTTGATGAAAGGTCCTCTGTCATTGATGCGAAGAATAATAGCTTTATTGTTTTTTAAATTGGTGACTTTTACTTTGGTGCCAAAAGGAAGTTTTTTATGGGCAGCAGTATATTTGTGAGGTTGAAAGATTTCTCCGTTGGCGGTTAACCTGCCATTGAATTTATCAGCATAATAAGAGGCAATTCCTTTTTCTACCTGCCCAAAAACTGAGCAGGTGAAAAAGAAAATAACTCCCATAAATAGGGGTTTTATATGTTTATTTTTGCTTTCCAAATTTAGCAATAATTTGATCTGCCAATTCCACACCGATTCTTTCTTGTGCTTCATCGGTTGAACCTCCAATATGTGGACTTAAAGAAATATCGGGATTCATTAATAATTTTACCGGAGGTTTTGGTTCTGCAGAGAAAACATCAAGCGCGGCAAAAGATAGTCTTCTTTCATCCAAAGCGATATCTAAAGCTACTTCATCAACAACTCCTCCACGAGCAGCATTGATTAATCCGGCTGATTTTTTCATGATTTTGATTTCTTCAGCACCGATGACATAATCTTTTTGAGCAGGCACATGCAAACTCACAAAATCTGCAGTTTTTAATAAGTTTTCTTTAGAAACACTTTTTACATTTACTTTTATTTTTTGATTTCCTGCAAATTCCAGTTCAAGTGGAACTTCTTCGTTTTCTTCAGTGTTGTTGTCGTTTATTACCACCTTCATCCCGATTCCCAAGGCTATTTTGGCTACCTCTCTTCCGATTTTTCCAAAACCGAGAATTCCTAAAGTTTTTCCTTTTAATTCACGACCTTTAAAACCTTTTTTGAGTTTTTTAAAGTTGGCTTCTCCTTCCAAAGGCATTTCACGATTGGCTTGATGTAAAAAACGAACCCCACCAAATAGGTGAGCAAAAACCAATTCTGCAACACTTCTTGAAGAAGCAGCAGGGGTATTGATTACACTGATTCCTTTTTCTAAAGCATAGTTTACATCAATATTATCTAAGCCTACCCCACCACGACCGATGAGTTGTAAATTACAAGCATCGATTAAATCTTTTCGGATTTCTGTGGCACTTCGTACCAAAATAATGCGGATGTCATTTTCATTAAGATAATTTTCCAGCTGATTTTGTGCAACTTTTGTTTGAATTACTTCAAAGCCGGCTTCTTCTAATTTTTTGACTCCACTTTGTGATACGCCATCATTGGCAAGTATTTTCATTATAGATTTATTTATAGTTAAAAAATAAAATTCGATATAAAATTAAGACTGACGCTCAAACCAAGACATGATTTCAACTAAGTTTTTGACGCTGTCTATCGGTAAAGCATTGTAAAGAGAAGCTCTATAACCTCCTACACTTCTGTGTCCGTTGATGCCTACAATATCAGATTCTTGCCAAAGTTTATTGAATTCTTCTTGACGAGATTCATCTTTGAGCTTAAACACAACATTCATTAAAGAACGGTCTTCTTTGGCAACAATTCCTTCAAAAGCTGAGTTTTTATCAATTTCATTATAGAGTAAATCAGCTTTTTCTATGTTTTTCTTTTCTATGGCTTTAATTCCTCCTTGCTTTGTCAACCAACGCAAAGTTAACATTGCTACATAAATAGAGAAAACAGATGGAGTATTGAAAACACTGTTTTTAGAAATCTGAACTTGATAGTCTAAAATAGTTGGAATTTGTCTTTCAACTTTTCCAAGGATTTCTTCTTTTACAATCACTAAAGTAGCTCCGGAAGTTCCCATATTTTTTTGAGCTCCGGCATAAATCAAATCAAATTTAGAAAAATCTAAATCTCTGGATAAAATATCACTACTCATATCGCAAATTAAAGGAACATCAACATTCGGAAAATCTTTTATTTGCGTTCCGTAAATAGTATTGTTGCTGGTGCAATGGAAATAATCAATTCCTTCGGGGATTTCATAATTCTTAGGAATATAACTGAAGTTTTTATCTGCAGAAGAAGCCACTTCAATTACTTCTCCAAAGAGTTTAGCTTCTTTAATAGCGTTTGACGACCAGCGTCCGGTGTTGAGGTATGCAGCTTTTTTGTGTAAAAGATTGTAAGCTACCATCAAAAACTGTGTGCTGGCTCCACCTTGCAAAAATAAAGCTTTATAACCTTTGTCTTTTAATCCTGTGAGTTCCAGAATTGTTTCTTGAGCTTCTTCTATCACTGCTGTAAATCCGGGACTTCTATGAGAAATTTCCAAAATGGAAAGCCCGGAATCATTAAAGTCTAAAACTGCTTGAGAAGCTTGTTCAAAAACACTGGGAGGTAAAATACAAGGACCTGCGCCAAAATTATCTATTTTCATCATCGGAAAAAGGAATTAAGTTTAAGTTATATTTTTAGTTGAAGTAATAATAAATTTAAGTGGTTAAAATTACAAAGTTTTCTTTGCCTTAAGAAATTTTAAACTTATATTTTTATCAAGAAATCAAGGGTGTTTATTCCGTCTGCATAATCGGTTAGATTTGGGAGTTGTGTTTTTCCGAAATCTAAATCACTGATTTCTTCAAGACTGGAAACCACACATTGAATTTGATTTTTGTCTTGATTTAATTTTTCTTTTAAATTGTTGATATCTTCATAATACTCATAAAATAAACAAGCAATTGGAGAAGCATAAGCCGTATCTTCTTTTAAAATTAAAAATCCATTTTCTAAGATTTTAAATTCACTCATCAAATAAACTGCTTTGTTGTAATCATAATTATTGGCGTATTTATGAGAGTTGATAATTGGATTCCAATCATAAATTGCTGTAAAGAATTTATCAAAATCATAGTTTTCGGGAACGAATATTTTAGAAATATTTCTGCATCCCAAACCATAAAATCTGAAAATATCTTCGCCTAAAGCTTTTAATTCTTCCGGGGATTCTTCTCCGGTTAAAACAGCAACAGAATTTCTGTTTTTTCTGATGATATTTGGTCTTTTAGCAAAATAATATTCAAAATAACGTGCGGTGTTATTGCTTCCTGTTGCGATTACTGCATCAAAGTCAGTTAATTTCTCTTCTGTGAATTCTATTCTACTTTTAAAGTTTTTGTTTTCTTCAATCAAAAATTGAGCAATAAAAGGAAGTAAATGCTGATCTTTTGAAGACTGTTTAACCAATGTTTTATGTCCGGAAATCAATACGCTTAAAAAATCATGAAAGCCAACTAAAGGGACATTTCCGGCCATGATGATGGCAACTGTTTTGGGGTTTTCTTCTTTGAAATTATAATCTTTTATCCAAGTATTAATATTTTCTGTAGTTAAAAGATTGCTCCAATGTTTTAAGTTGTAAATGATATCTTCTTTTGTAAACCATTTGTTATGGGTGATGGCATTTAAAATCGCTTGATTTAATAAATCTGCTTGTGATTTTTCTTCAGTTGCAGCGTCAATATTTTGAGAAGTATATTTATTTAAGAAGTTTCCTAAATTGATAAAAGCTTGTTTTCGACTATTTAAATTCATTCTATTTGGTTATGAGTTCAATTGGCTTTAAATTTGTGCAAATTTACAAATCATTTGTGGTGTATTTGGTTTAAAACGGTCAAGTTCTTATTCCAAATAAATTTTCAATAGTTTTTGAGCGTTTTTGATCAAAATTACATCCTATAAAAAATATCACCATGGCTATTATCATAACAGACGATTGTATTAATTGTGGAGCTTGCGAACCGGAGTGTCCAAACAACGCAATTTATGAAGGTATGGATCCCTGGAATTATGGAGAGGGAACTGAATTGGAGGGCGATGTTGTATTAACCAATGGGAAACAGGTAAATGCAGAGGAAGAACAAGATCCGATTAGCGATGATCTTTATTATATTGTTCCTGATAAATGTACAGAATGCATGGGTTTTCATGAAGAACCACAATGTGCTGCTGTTTGTCCTGTAGATTGTTGTATTCCTGATGAAGATCACGTGGAATCTGACGAAGAATTATTGGCTAAACAAGCACTGATGCACCCCAGTGAACAGTAAATAAATTATTAACTTTTTTTAATATATCCCGGAGATTTTTTCTTCGGGATTTTTTTATAATTTTCTTTTGTAAAAAAAAATCTGCTGAATTTTTTACTTTCAGCAGATTTTGATGATTTATAAGATGAAATATTTATTTGTTGGAATTTTTCTCCAACCATTTTCTTGCATTTACAAAAGCTTCTAACCAAGGAGAAACCTCATCATCTTTTCTGTTTTTAGGATAATAAGGCCAATTCCAAGAGAAAATAGATCTTTCGAAATGCGGCATAGCTACCAAATGACGTCCGGAATCATCACACAGAAAAGCAGTGTTGAAATCAGAACCATTCGGATTTGCTGGGTAGTGTTCATATCCATATTTCCCGACAATGTTGTATTTTTCTTCCGCATAAGGGAAACTGAATTTTCCTTCTCCATGAGAAGACCAAATTCCCAATCTGCTTCCGGCTAAAGAAGAAAGCATAACGGCGTTGTTTTCCGGGATTTCAACAGTGGTGAAATTTGCTTCAAATTTTCCGGAATCATTAAACAACATTTTTGGTTTTTCTTCGTGGTTAGGATTGATTAATCCCATTTCCATAAATAATTGACAACCATTACAAATTCCTAAACTCAATACATCTTTGCGTTTAAAGAAATTTTTGATGGTTTGATTGGCTTTTTCATTATATAAAAATGCTCCTGCCCAACCTTTTCCACTTCCTAAAACATCTGAATTTGAAAAACCACCCACCGCAGCAATAAATTGAATGTCTTCTAAAGTTTCAGA
>JAJYSY010000094.1 GCA_021793375.1 Bacteroidota bacterium
TGAATTTTATCTTCATCTCATTGATTTTCAAAGCATGAAGATACTAAATCTCTACGATTTCTCCTAATAATTAATCTTAGAAAAAGAAAAAAGCTGCCCCAGTTATGAGACAGCTTCTTTTTTATTAAAAACAATAACAATTGAGAATAAAAAACCCTTTCACTTTATAGCATAAAAGGGTTTTATTTTATAGAGTCGGGATGGCCGGATTCGAACCGACGACTTCTTGCACCCCATGCAAGCGCGCTACCGGGCTGCGCTACATCCCGAAAAAGAAATGCGAAGATAATAAAATTACTTTCACAAATCCTTATTTTTATTTTATTCTATTGTTTCTACAAATAATCCTTCTGCTGTTTTGTTTACTGTAGCCAAATCTTTTTTACGCAAACCTTTTAAACCTTTATCCCATTTTTTATTGCTTAATCCGGTTTGGTTTTTCAATTCATTTAAATCTATCGGACTTTGTTTTTTTAGTAAATCAAAAATTACTTTTTCATCTACTGTCAATTCTACTTTCTTTTGTTCAGGTTTCATTTGTGGGAAAAACAAAACTTCTTGAATTGAAGGATTATCTGTTAAAAACATCAATAACCTATCCATTCCGATTCCCAATCCTGAAGTTGGCGGCATTCCGTATTCTAAAGCTCTTAAGAAGTCTTCATCAATATATTCTGTAGCTTCTTCATCTCCTTTTTCAGCTAATCTTAATTGTTCTTCAAAACGCTCTCGTTGATCAATCGGATCGTTTAACTCCGAATAAGCATTGGCAATTTCTTTTCCGCAAACCATCAATTCAAAACGCTCTGTTAACTCCGGATTATCTCTGTGTTTTTTTGTCAGTGGACTCATTTCAATCGGATAATCTGTAATGAAAGTGGGCTGAATGAAATTTGGCTCACATTTTTCGCCAAAAATCTCATCAATAAGTTTTCCTTTCCCCATAGTTTCATCAACTTCCAATCCCATTTCTTTTGCGGCAGTTCTGATTTCTTCTTCAGATTTTCCGGTGATATCAAAGTTTGTGTATTCTTTGATAGCCGCTGTCATGCTTATGCGTTTGTATGGTGCTTTAAAATTGATTTCATGTTCCCCAAATTTTGCTGTGGGTTTTCCGTTTACAGCAATAGCACAATGCTCTAAGAGTTTTTCTGTGAAATCCATCATCCAATGATAATCGGTGTAAGCCACATAAATCTCCATAGCGGTAAATTCCGGATTATGATTTCTACTCATTCCTTCATTTCTGAAATTTTTAGAAAATTCATAAACTCCGTCAAACCCCCCTACGATTAATCTTTTTAGATAAAGTTCATTTGCAATTCTTAAATACAAAGGAATATCTAAAGTATTGTGATGTGTTACAAAAGGTTTTGCTGCTGCTCCTCCGGGAATAGGTTGTAAAACCGGTGTTTCCACTTCAAAGTATCCTTTATCATTAAAGAAATCACGCATGGCATTAAACAGTTTTGTGCGTTTAATAAAGTTTTCTTTTACGTGAGGATTGACCACCAAATCTGCATATCGTTGACGATATCTTAATTCCGGATCATTAAATTTATCATATTCATTTCCGTCTTTATCTTTTTTAGGTAAAGGAAGAGGTCTGAGAGATTTGCTCAACAGTTTAAAATCTTTGACCATAACTGTTTTTTCTCCAACTTTTGTAGTAAATAATTCTCCTTCAATCCCTATGAAATCCCCAATATCTAAAAGCTTTTTATAAACATCATTATATTTTGTTTTATCTTCTCCCGGACAGATTTCATCTCTATTAAAATATACTTGAATTCTTCCTTGGGAATCTTGTAATTCCGCAAAAGAAGCTTTACCCTGAATACGTCTTGACATTAAACGACCGGCAATGATAACAGATTTTCCTTCTTCAAAATTTTCTTTGATATTTTTTGAGTTATCGGTTATCGCAAATAATTCTGCCGGATAAGGATTTATTCCTAATTCGTTAAGCTTGTTTAGCTTTTCTCTACGGACGCGTTCTTGTTCGGAAAGTTGCATACAAATAATTTAAAAAAATAAGAATGCAAAGTTAATCAGATTCCTGTTAGCAATCAACTTTATCAAGTTAATAATAACTTAGAAATAAGGAGTATATTCAAAATTTGAAGTAAGTTGGTTGTCATAAAATTTATTATTTTGCAAAAAATAATCTTTACTATGTCTGAAATTACAATTTTTCATTACAACCGATGCAGTAAAAGCAGAGCAGCGTTGAGTATTTTGGAAGAAAAAAATATAAGCCCAAAAATCAGAAAGTATTTAGAAGAAAACCCTTCTGCTGAAGAACTGAAAGAGGTTTTAGAAAAGCTCCAAATAAAAGCTGTCGATTTAATAAGAAAATCAGAGGCTGTTTACAAAGAGAACTATAAAGGAAAAGATTTTTCTGAAGAGGAATGGATTGAAATTATGGTGAAACATCCTCGTCTTATTCAACGCCCTATAGTGATTAAAGGAGATAAAGCTGTAATTGGCAGACCGCCTGAATTAATTAATGATTTTTTAGAAAACTCATAAATACTTAAACTCCTCTGATAAAAATGAGGAGTTTTTTAATCTTGAAAACTTCGTTGAAAATTTGTCAAAACTTCCATCAATCCTAAAAGCATTACTTCGTCATTTAGGGTGTTTTTTTCTTCATCAAAGTTTTTCGAAAAAAGTGGCAAGCTAAAACTCTCTACTATTTCTGCACCAAATACGGGAGTAATTTTCTTCATATATTCCAAAGCATTTATCGATCCTTTTTCATCATCAGAAGTACTCATCAGCAGTATCTTTTTGTTTTTTAAGAATTGAGAATCTGCACGAGAAAGCCAATCTATAATGTTTTTCAAGAAAGTAGAAATAGTTAAATTGTGTTCTGTAACGGCGATTATAATTCCTTCATATTCTGCTAATGTGTTTTGTAAAATCTGAATATCTACAGGGATTCCTCTTTCTTTTTCCCAATCAATACTATAAATCGGCGCGTCAAAATGTGTCCAATCTTGTAGTTTAATTTCTACATCTTTTAAAAGACCGGAAACATATTTTACGAGTTTTTTATTGACGGATTTTTTATTATTGGTTCCTACAACAGCTAATATTTTTTTCATTTTTATTTATTTAAAACCAGATTAAAGATAAGTTTTTTCTTTGCGAAAAAATGATTTAAGCTTATTTTTTTTAAAACTTTTCTT
>JAJYSY010000095.1 GCA_021793375.1 Bacteroidota bacterium
AACGCAGCAGGGGGAGATATTCGGTGTTAGTTTTTGGCCTTTTGCACTAAGTATTGTGGCTTTTAGTTTGATAATCGACAAACTGGGCTATAAAAAATCAATGATTTTTGCTTTTTTATGCCATGTCGCCTCGGTCATTCTCACCATTTTTGCAAATGGGTATTGGATGCTGTATTTTGGTACTTTTTTATTTGCTTTGGGGAATGGAGCTGCGGAAGCCGTGATTAACCCTGTAGTAGCTTCCATGTTTTCAAAAGATAAAACCAAATGGCTGAATATATTACATGCCGGATGGCCTGTCGGCCTGGCGCTTGCCGGTGTATTGGGAATCGGTTTATTACACTTTAATGTCGACTGGAAGATAATGATGGCTTTCGTGTTTCTCCCCGCCATTATTTATGGCGTATTGATCATGAAAGAGGAGTTTCCAGTGAACGAGAGAGTTAAAGCCGGTGTCAGCTATTTAGATATGCTGAAAGAGGTGGGTGTTTTAGGAGCCCTGATTATCGCAAGTCTATGTGTGTTCGAAGTAGGAAATTTACTTAGCTGGTCACTGTGGGTCAATATTATTGTCGTTCTGGTTATTGTTATTGGGTTTGGATTGATTGTCCGCTCTTGGGGGCAAGGGTTATTTGTTCTTTTATTGCTCTTAATGATTCCCTTGGCAACGATGGAATTGGGAACGGATAGTTGGATCACAGATTTGATGACGCCAGAAATGGCGAAACTTGGATTTCGAGGAGGGTGGGTGCTCGTTTTTACCGCTGTTATTATGGCGGTTTTGAGAATGTATACTGGAGTGGTAGTTAAAATTTTATCTCCGCTGGCGATATTAGCTATTAGCGCTTTGGTGGCGGCGGTAGGCTTGCAGTTTTTATCCGTTACAAGCGGAACCATGATATTGGGCGCGGCTTTATTATATGCCCTTGGTAAAACCTACCTATGGGGCACTATGTTGGGCGTTGTTTCTGAACAATTCCCGAGAGGGGGAGCGTTAGCACTAAACTTTACGAGTGCTGTGGGACAATTGGGAGTCGGTATTATCGGAGCTGTTTTTCTGGGTTTTATTCAAGACGGAGAGATTGATTCAAAGCTAACCGCTTATGACAGTATTAACGGAACGAATTATCACCAGGAACTCATAACAGAAACGAAAACAAGTATTTTCGGAACATACAAATCCGTTAATTATGAAACCTTGCATTTGCATAGTGAAGAAGCGGTTTCTGCATTAGAGGCGGTTGAAAATCAGGCTAAAAAATCAGCACTTTCGTATGTGTCTTATATTCCTGCAGGACTTTTTATAGTGTTTATTTCTTTAATTTTCTATTTCAGAAGGAAAGGGGGGTATAAGCCCATTGATATTATATAACTGATTTAGAAAAAATGGCTAATGAAGGGAACAGGTTTTTTTTAATGAAATCGGGGATGAATTAAAGAGGAAGACGCTGTAAATTTTTATAAAAAACTCAACAAGCTTATCGTTCTTTTGATGGCTCAGGCTTATTGGAGCAGTGCTGATTTCTGCACTCGAAAAAATGGTATACAGAAACTTGAATATGAGCTTGTGATAACTATAATCTCTTGAATCTAAATTCATATTTCGGTTTTTTCCAGCAATCGATTTTCCAGTTATAAAACATGGTGTTTTTCTTAGTAAATAAAAAATTATTCAAATTAATAATTTATTTAAACCAAGAGGGTTCTCCATGTGATTAAATTTATCCAAAGCTGTTTTTATGCTTTGTATGTTTTTTATGAAGTATTTTTTAATCATAACTTATCCTTATTCAAAGGATTATACATCTAGTGAAGACATAATATATTTCTAAATAGACAATATATGATTAGAGGTGAATAGTAGGTAATGGCTATATTTGTAGTATAAGCAGAAAATGAATTATGTAAAACTGTACAAGTGTTAATAACAATTATAATATATCTTCTGATATAAGGATATTATGTAAAGCGGAGTGTTTTTGAAGATAAAGAGGTTGGGTGCGTGCGGTTTAATTTGAGAATAGTTTTTGAAAGTTTTTTTATAAAAGCCATTATTAGTACAGTTGAAAAACATCTAAATATAAGTTGTCCTGCTTTTAAGCTGTGTTTATGTATTATTTGGTATGCGGAATTGGTGTTTAATATAAATCAAAAAATGAAATTATGTTGAGACCTAAGTTTAGTAAAAGTATTTGAAGTAGGTGCGAGAGGTGTTCTTGGAAGGGTGATACGATAATATGAAAAAATGAGATGATTTAATTAATTCTATTGTTTGTTTTTATCTTACTTTGTGTCATACAATTGATTAGACATCTAAAATATGGATACGCTAATTAACTAAATCTAAAGTACAGTATAGTCTTTTTGTTTCGAAAATCGATTTAGGAAATTTTATTTAAATGGATTTTTATTTTTACTAGGGTGGAATGACTGATTGAAATCGATAATCTGACCATAATATATTGTACAAAAAACAGATTTTCAGTTGAAACTAAAGGATAAAAAATTCTAACCATTTAAAAAACATAGCTTAATGTTCTAAAATAGAAGAAGTTTTAACCAATAAAAAATGTATATGATGAAAAACAGAAAAATTGATATGCAACGCTTGCTGATTCAAGGGATATGGGCTGCTCTGATTATCTTTTGTTTTGCGCAATGCAAAGATGATATGGAAAAGCAAGCTATTGATTTTGATCCGTCAAAGCCAGTTGTTATTACTGACTTTTTCCCTAAGGAGGGCGGTGCCGGAAGTAACCTAGTTTTATATGGAGAAAATTTTGGTAATGATCTTTCTAAAGTGAAGGTGAGTATTGCGGGCAAAAGCGCTAAGGTGATAGGTGTAAAAGGAAGTAGCTTATATTGCGTTATTCCAGAAGAAGCTTATGAAGGAGATATACGGGTAAGCGTGTTAGATGATAATGAAGAAGAAATCACTTATGCAGAAGCAAAAGAACAGTTTGAATACACAAAAAAATGGCTTGTCTCGACTTTTATAGGAAAGTATTACGAAGTAGACAGTGATTTTGAAGAGAAAGAAGGTCCATTCGATGACTGTGGAGCATTCAAGGGGATGCTGTGGTTTTCATTTGATCCCCGGAACCCTAATCATCTTTATTTTTCCGGCGAGTATAATAGCTCTCGTT
>JAJYSY010000052.1 GCA_021793375.1 Bacteroidota bacterium
CTTCCTTCAATATGTTTTTCGTGTTCTGCTTTGAGTTCAATAAATTTCTCTTTTGCTTGGAGTATTTTTTGGTTTTTTATGTTTTCGGCTTCTGCTCGTCCTTCTTTTACAATGGTTTTTGCATAAGCTTTAGCATCATCTACAATAGACGAAGCTTTTTTCTTAGCGATGTATTTAGCTATAAGAAAACCTAATACGATGCCGATGATTCCGACTATTATTGCGATAAGTGTTGTGTACATTTTATTTAAATAAAAAAGCCTGTATTAGTAGGTTTTGCAGTAAACTCCGAGATCTATAGGTTTAAGGTTAACTTGTTGATCAAGGATCCGACTACCCCATAAATGGGGACGGTTTGCTTTTACAACACAGACTCACCTTTCTCAAAAGTTATAGTGTTGAGTTTCTCAAAAATGACTACTAATACAGGCAGTAATTAATCTATATTTTTAAAAGAACTTATTAAAGATTTTTCACAAATTTTCTTGAAGAAGAGCTTCTAATGAAGTTAATTTTTCTTCTGTTACTTCCATTTGTGTTCTGTCTTTAATTACATGCTGTTCTGCTTTTGCAGCAAATTGTAAAGCACACATGGCCAAAACATCTTGCTTGTCGCGAACTGCATAATTTTTCTCAAATTGCTTTATCACCGCTTCAATATCTTTGGCTGCTTTACGCAACCCCTCTTCTTGATGCGGAGAAATCGTCATAGGGTAAACTCGATCTGCTATTTGTATTTTTATTTTTAAACTTTCTGCCATATTTTTATTTTGAAAGCTGATCAATACAATGATCAATATCCCTAATCAAACTATTTATCTTAAATTTCGTTTTTCGTTTAAATTCTTTACTGCCCAATAACGCATTAGCAGTTTTTAGGGATTGGTTATCAAAATGAAGTTCTTCTATCTTTTCTTCTAATTTTAATAAACGATCTGATTTTTCCTTTAGTTGTGCTTTTAAATCAAGATTTTCTTCTTTCAAATCTGCTCTCGATTTTAAAAGCTTAAATATCTTATCTTCAATGGAATTAATCTTATCTACCAAATTACCCATCTGCTTCCTACGCTATTCTTAATATTGCAAATTTATAATAGTTTTATCAAAGCAACAATTATTTAAAAAGCATTTTATTTTATTTGTACACTTTCCAATAAATTACTGCATTGCTTTTGATAAAATGAAATTTAATCAGCGTTAAAATACGCATATTAGAATTAAAAACAAATTCTGTTGAAAATAATAAGCATTGTGGAGTAAAATAAAATAATCAAATCAAAAAAATAAAATCATATTGATTTAAATCTTAAATTGGCTTTTCAATTTTTGATAAAATATTTAAATGTAATTGTTGATTTATAAAAGATAAAACGAAAAATCATCAAATGAAAAGCAAGGAGAAAAATATGGAAAAACAAAAACTGATTTCTTTTTATAAAAAATTGATAAAAGAACTCCATATAGATTTTTCATTACTGCTTTTACGTCCGAAATATATTCCTTCTGAAGATGCTTATTTTAAAGGCGATGTTGATTTTTTAATCAAAAAAGAAGAGTTTGAATCCATTTTTAAAATATTATATGAAAAATGTAAAAACGAAGGAATAAACTTTATTTTCATCCAAAAGTTTACCAACAAAAAGAAATTCCATTTTTTTATAAAAGATCAGCAATCCACTTCGATTACCATAGAGTTTTGGACTGCTATAGAGTTTACTAAAAACAATAAACTACACATTTTTGAAGCCGAAGAAATATTTGAATCTATAGAAAATAAACTTTTTTCAAAATCGGAAATCTTAGTGTTGATTTATATAACACATCTTTACCATAAACAAAAAGATGTTTTTTCTCAAGAAAATCAATACAGATTTAAAGAGTTTTTTATTCAATTGAAAAAAAATAATTCTACTGAAGGAGAGGTGGTTTTTCAATTATTAAACAAAATAAAAAATGAAGAAATCACACTTCTCAAAGCAAATAAACAAGCCATAAAACTATTATCAAAAGCAAAAATAAAATATAAAAAAGTGGTTTTTCCTGTTTTTCATCTATACAGAAAAGCTTTGTGGGGTAAAATTTTTCATCTTCACAACACCATTCCGGTTGTGGGGCCGGATGGAGTGGGAAAAGGAATTGTTTCTGAAAAAAGCTTAACTAAACTTAAAAACCGAACTTCTTTTCGATTTAAAGATCTTTACAGAATGCGGATTTTTTATAAACATATTATTTTGCGGTTTTTTAATCCAAAAGATTTGAAAAAGAATAAGTTAGATGAAAAATTAGGATATTATATATTTATAATTTCCTCTTTGAGTATTTATGTTTTACCGATTTATTTACGAGGAAAAAAAGTTTTATTAGATCGATATTATTTAGATTATTATGCTACTCCAATTCGATATTTAAAGAAAAATCAAAAACCAAAAAAACTTAAAGGATATAATTCAATTTTATATTTAACTCCAATTCCAAAAAAAATGATTTTTATGGGATGTAAAAATCAATCTTTAATAGAAAGAAAAAATGAACTTTCTCAAACAGCTGTAGATTATTTGCAAAATTTATACATAGAGTTCATTTTAAAGAAAAAAATCCCGGAAACTTTGTTTATTTCCACAGAAAATAAAGTGGAAATTTCAGCAAAAACTATGCAAGAATTTTGTGAAAAATAAAAATCAATAAGATTTTAAATGATTTAAAATGTTTTCTTTCATTGATTTATATTTTTCTTCATTTAGTTTTTCAAAAGCAAAAACAAATAAAAAATAAGTAAAACTCAAGTTGAATATTTTCCAGTCTTGTTGTGGGATTATTGTTTTAAAGTGTTTTGAAATCCAATCTAAAGGAGAAATTTCAACTAAATCATAATGTAAAATATTTCGCGTATAAATAAAAGCTTGCTCCATTCCAGTAGGATAAATCCCTGCTTCATCCCAATCTATAATATTTCCATCTTCAAATAAATTCAGATCTTTTAAATCTCCGTGTGTTAAGATTTTTTTTCCTGATGAAATTTTTTCCTCTATAAAATCAGCAGAAATATCTTGATTACTTAATTCCTTTTTTGCTTTTTCATTCCACATTTTATATCTGCTGTGATTTTTAAAATCAGTTAGATAATTCGGTGGGTTAAGTTTAGAAAAATCTGTTTGCAAAGAAAACTCATAAAGATATTTTGAAATTTTAATTGCCGGATTTTCTCCTTTTTTCACAGGAATTGGCGGAGAATTTATAAATTCGAAATAAGCTAAACTCAAAATTTTTCCTTTGTAAAAACGTAAGATTTCAGGAGATTTTATTTTGTTTTTAAGCAGTGGAAAAATATGTTTTTCTAACCATAACAATTTGTTTAAAACATTAGAATTTGAATCGAATAATTTTTCAAATTCTTGATTTCCTTGAAATTCAATTTTTCGATAAGAATTAAAACCAGACCATAATCCTTCTCCTAAAAATTCTGCTTTTTGGATTTTCATATCCCAAGAAGGAATAAACTTCTGTAAAAGCTGATTATAATATTTATGATCTTTTCCTGCACTTACTGCAGAACAGATTTTTTCTAATTCAGCGATTTGTTTTTGATCAGGTTTAGGAGAAATTCTATGATAAACTTTTTCTACAGAAGGAAAAAATTCAATATCAATATAAATACCCAAACGATAAAAAATTTTAATGATTTGTCTTTGAATTTTTTTTCTTCTCATATTTTTTGAAAATCAATGCTTTAATTTTTCATCAATATAGTTTTCAATTTTAGCTAAACTGTTCTTCTCATAATTAGACAATTGATGATTATCATTTACTTCAAAAGCTTCAACGTTTGAAAAAGATTGTTCAAACAACCAATTTTGATGAATAATTTGGTCTTTTTTAGAAGCGATAATCAAAGCATCCTCAGGGGAGGTGATTTCTATCATTTGAGTTTTCACCGATTCCGGAAAACTTATTTCTGCTGAAATTCTTTGTTTTAAACTTAATAAAGGACTGGATAAAATTAAGATAGATTTTTTGTTTTTCAATTTTAAACGCTCTCGAAGTTGATAAGCAAAATTTGCTCCGGTGGAATCTCCGTAAATAATAGGAAATTCGTCTTTTTCTAAATTAGCTTCAGCAGTATCTAAGAGTTTAGAAAAATCTGTTTCATTAATCCAAGCAGAATAAATATAATTAAAACGATCTTTAAAATATTTTACTAAATGTAAATATTTTCGAGAAACATGAATATCTTCTCGTTGTAATCCGTGAATATAAATAAAATTTCTTCTCATTAATTTCATCGTAAAATATAAATATGAATAGATTTTAAAATTTAAAAAGAATCTTATTGTAAAAAAATCTTAAATTAGTCCACAAATTTAAACTATATATCATTAAATATGAAAGCTCTCAAGAGAATAATGACACTGAGTTGTCTTTCTGTGTTGATGATTTTTGTTTCTTGTGAACAAAAAACCAATACAGAAAAATCAAAAAAAACTGATGATAAACCGGTTTGGAAGACAAAAAAATCTGCAGGATATGAATATAAATATGTAGAAAATGATCCTTCTGATGCACGTTTTTATACTTTAGATAATGGATTGACCGTAATTTTAAGTCCTTCACAGAAAAAACCGAGAATTCAAACTTATTTTGCTGTAAAAGCAGGAAGTAAAACAGATCCGGTAAATCATACCGGATTAGCTCACTATTTGGAGCACATGCTTTTTAAAGGAACAGATAAGTTCGGATCTTTAGATTGGGAAAAAGAAGAACCCTTGTTGGAAGAAATTGAAGAATTATATGAAGAATATAATTCTACAACAGATGAAGAAAAAAGAAAAGAAATCTATAGAAAAATAGATGAAGTTTCTGGTGAAGCAGCAAAATTTGCTTTGGCAAATGAATATGACAAAATGATGTCAGGAATGGGGGCACAAGGAACAAATGCTTTTACTTCTGTAGAAGAAACAGTTTATACAGAAGACATCCCAAGCAATGCGATAGATAAATATTTGGCAGTTCAAGCAGAGCGATTCAGAAACCCTGTTTTCCGATTATTTCACACCGAATTGGAAGCGGTTTATGAAGAAAAAAATAGAAGTTTAGACAGTGATGGAAGCAAAGTTTTTGAAGAAATGTTTAAACAACTTTTCCCGAATAATAATTATGGAAAACAAACCACCATCGGAACAATTGAACATTTAAAAAATCCTTCTTTAGAAGAAATCAGAAAGTATTTTGAAAATTATTATGTGCCTAATAATATGGGAATTATTATGGCAGGAGATTTTGATCCGGATGAGGTGATTAAAAAAATCGATGAATCTTTTGCTTATATGGAATATAAAGAAGTTCCGGAATATACTTTTGATCAGGAAGAAGAAATAGAAGAACCAATAGTTTCTGAAGTTTTTGGACCTGAACCTGAAAGTATTTTAATGGGATACAGATTTCCGGGAGAAGCTTCAGAAGACGCTCAAATGTTGACCTTAATCGGAGAAATTTTAACCAACGGATCTGCAGGAATGATAGATTTGAACTTGGTGAAAAAACAAAAACTTTTGGCAGCTTATGCTTTTCCTTATGTGTTGAAAGATTACAGTACTTTGTTGATTGGCGGAAATCCAACAAGCGGACAAAGTTTAGATGAGGTAAGAGAATTGTTGTTAGAAGAAATAGAAAAACTCAAAGCAGGAGATTTTTCAGAAGAAATCATTACAGCAATTATCAACAATGAAAAGAAAGATGCTTTGCGCAGCAATGAAAATTACAACAGCAGAGCAGGAGAATTGATGAGTAATTTCACGATTGAAGGAGATTGGTTGAGAAATGTAAAATATGCAGATTGGTTAGGAACTATTTCAAAAGATGATATTGTAGATTTTGCCAACAAATATTTTAAAGATAATTATGTGGCAGTTTACAAACGTCAAGGAGAAGATAAAAACACGATTAAGGTAGAAAAACCTGAAATTACTCCGGTTTCTGTAAATAGAGAAGATCAATCTGATTTCTTGATAAAGATTGCAGAGATGGAAGAAAATGTAATCGATCCGATTTGGTTGGATTATGAAAAAGATATCGATAGAGCATCAGCAGGAAAATATGAAGTTCTTGCCGTAGAAAATAAAGACAACAGCTTGTTTGAAATGGATTATTATTTTGAAACCGGAAGTTGGAGCAATAAGCTTTTGCCTATAGCTGTTGATTATTTAGAGTACTTGGGAACTACCGATAAAACTGCAGAAGAAATCAGTACAGAATTTTATAATTTGGCAAGCAATGTCAGCGGTCATGTTTCTTTAGAAGAAACTTATTTGTCTATTGATGGTTTACAAGAAAATTTTGTAGAAACCATTGCTAAAGTAGATGATTGGCTGAAAAATGCAGTTGCAGATGAAGAAGCTTTAGAGTCTTATATCAAACGTTTAAAAAGATCTCGTGAAAATGCAAAAGAAAGCAAAACCAGTATTATGCAAGGTTTGAGAAGTTATGCTTTATATGGAGAAGAAAATCCTTTTAATCATAAATTAACTGATGAAGAATTGGATAATCTTAAAGCTGAAGATTTAGTTGATCTACTTCATGAAATGGCAAACTACAAACATAAAATTATTTATTACGGACCGGAATCCGCAGAAAATATTGCAAAACTCATAGAAGAAAATCATCAAGCACCGGAAGAATTTGCAAAAATGCCGGAGGCAAAAAGATTTAAGCAAAAAGAACAAACAGAAAATAAAGTGCTTTTAGCACATTATGATATGGTGCAAGCAGAAGTTTTCTGGATGAGAAATAATGAAATTTATGAAGAAAATAAAGTGCCAAAAATTGAATTTTTTAATCAATATTTTGGAGGAGGGATGGAATCTATTGTTTTTCAAACCATAAGAGAATCCAAAGCTTTGGCTTATTCTACTTATGCGTATTACAGCAATCCTTCAAGAAAAGAAGACAAAACAAGTTTTATGGCTTATGTGGGTGCACAAAGTGATAAATTTGGTGATGCAGTTGATGGAATGAACGAATTGTTGACAGAATTACCGGAATCTTCTAAATCTGTAGAAAATTCAATTAAAGGATTACGTAAAAAAATGGCAACACAAAGAATTTCCGGACAAGGAATTATTTACAACTACTTGAATGCTAAAAAAATGGGTAGAGATTATGATATCCGTAAAAAAGTTTATGAAGAAGTAGAAAACATGGATTTCACTGATTTAAATGATTTCTTCACCAAAGAAATCAAAGGAAAAGATTATACTTATTGCATTGTAGCAGGAGAAGGAAAGCTTGACCAAAATAAACTCAATGAAATAGGGAAAGTGAAAACCTTAAATTTAAAAGAGATTTTTGGATATTAAATTTTCTTAAAAAAAATTATAAAAAGGTCGTGCTTGTCATGACCTTTTTTTGATTATAGTAAAAAATATAAGTCTGTAAGTTGTTGAAGTATGGGGAAATGTAAAATGATTTTTTAGTAAAAGAATAAAGTATAAATGTTGTTTCTTTAGAATTATTTAAGTTCTCTGCAATTAATTTATTATTTTCCCATAATTTTTAGAATAATTTAGTCGGATTAAAAACACAAATGAGATAAAATATATGAGTTTATTTATCAAAAAATCTATTCCTCAATTACTTAAAGAAGCTGAAGAATCCGGAGAGGGAACTTTAAAAAGAACTTTGAGTGCTACCTCTTTAGTTGCTTTGGGAATAGGAGCAATTGTAGGAGCTGGGTTGTTTTCCATCACGGGAATGGCAGCAGCAAATTACGCCGGACCTGGAATTATGATTTCTTTTGTTATTGCAGCAGTAGGTTGTGGTTTAGCCGGATTGTGTTATGCAGAATTTGCTTCCATGATTCCGATTGCAGGAAGTGCTTATACTTACTCTTATGCCACAATGGGAGAATTCGTAGCTTGGATTATTGGTTGGGATTTGGTGTTGGAATATGCAGTGGCCAGTGCAACAGTGGCTTCAAGTTGGAGTGATTATTTGCTGCAGCTTTTGGCAAATTTTGGATACGGAATTCCTGAAGCCTTGACAAAAACCCCTTTTGATGGAGGAATTATGAATCTTCCTTCTGTGTTTATTGTAATTTTTATGTCCTTGTTTTTAATCCGTGGAACCAGTCAATCTGCTTGGGTAAACAACTTAATTGTAGTCTTAAAAATTGGAATTGTATTAATTTTTGTAGGAATTGGATTTAAATATATCCGACCGGAAAATTTACAACCTTTGATTCCGCCAAATGAAGGGAAATTTGGGGAATTTGGTTGGACAGGTGTGTTGAGAGCCTCTGCAATAGTGTTCTTTGCTTATATAGGTTTTGATGCAGTTTCTACCGCAGCACAAGAAACCAAGAATCCGAAAAAAGCTATGCCAATAGGCATTTTAGGATCACTTTTAATTTGTACAATTCTCTATATACTTTTTGCTTATGTAATGACCGGAGTAGCGCATTACACAGAATTTAAAGGATTAGATGGAGCAGGAGATTTGGCTCCGGTTGCCACAGCAATAGATTGGATGGGACCGGTGATAAATGGAGTGCCTCACCCTGATTACCCTTGGTTGAATACCGCCATTATTATCGCAATTTTATTAGGGTTTTCTTCCGTAATTATGGTGATGTTATTAGGACAAAGTCGAGTTTTCTATTCGATGAGTCAAGACGGATTATTGCCAAAAATATTTTCAGAAGTTCACCCGGAATACAGAACACCTTACAAATCGAGTGTTATTATCATGGTATTTGTTTGTCTTTTTGCGGCTTTTATCCCCGGAGAAATCGTAGGAGAAATGGTGAGTATAGGAACATTATTCGCTTTTATCTTAGTATGTGTGGGGGTTTTAGTTACAAGATATACCATGAAAGATACCCCAAGAGGATTTAAAGTTCCTTTTGTGCCTTATATTCCAATTTTAGGGATTTTAGTCTGTCTTTCTTTAATGGTTTTCTTGCCTTTTGATACGTGGATCAGATTGTTGGTGTGGTTGTTATTAGGTTTGGATATTTATGATAATTACGGTGTAAAAAAGAGTAAAGTAAACAAAGATAAAAAACACTTTAAAGACAAAGTTATCATCGCTATTTGTGGAATTGTAATTTCTGTGCTTTTAATTGTTTTAGCTTTATTGCATCATTATGGAGGAGCAGAAGAAGATGAGGTAGATGAAGTTTTCTTCTATATTTCTATGGTAATTGGTGTAGGACATTTGATTTATTTCATTTATAAATATTTCAAAGACAAAAAAATAGGAAAGCAATTAAATGAATTGTAATAATCATATTGATTATAAAAACAAAAAATATAAATCAACATAAGCTATATAATATATGAGTCTATTTATTAGAAAATCTATTCCAAAACTTCTTAAAGAAGCAGAGAAATCCGGTCAAGGAACTTTAAAAAGGACTTTGACAGCTACTTCATTAATCGCTTTAGGAATAGGAGTAATGGTAGGAGCAGGATTGTTTTCCATCACCGGAATGGCAGCAGCAAATTACGCCGGACCGGGAATTATGATTTCTTTTGTTATCGCAGCCATAGGTTGTGGTTTAGCCGGATTGTGTTATGCAGAATTTGCCTCCATGATTCCTGTGGCGGGGAGTGCTTATACATATTCTTATGCTACAATGGGAGAATTTGTAGCTTGGATAATCGGTTGGGATTTAGTTTTGGAATACACTGTAGGAGCCGCAACAGTAGCTTCGAGTTGGAGTGATTATTTGGTGGAATTCCTTGCAGGGTATGGTGTAGGTTTGCCCGAACATTTGACCAAAACTCCTTTTGATGGAGGAATGTTAGACCTTCCTTCTATGTTTATTGTGGTTTTAATGTCTTTGATTTTAATTCGCGGAACCAGTACTTCTGCTTTGATTAACAACTTGTTGGTTGCTTTAAAAATTGGAATTATTATTGCTTTTGTAGCCATAGGATTTAAATATGTCAGACCGGAAAATTTACAGCCTTTAGTACCTGAAAACACCGGGAAATTTGGAGAATTTGGTTTTTCCGGAATTATTAGAGCGGCAGCCATAGTGTTTTTTGCTTTCTTAGGATTCGATGCAATTTCTACTGCAGCACAAGAAACAAAAAATCCGAAAAAAGCTATGCCTATCGGAATTTTGGGTTCTTTATTAATTACCACTGTAATGTATGTTCTCTTTGCTTATGTGATGACCGGAGTGGCGCATTACACAGAATTTAAAGACGTGGACGGATCCGGTGCTCTTGCTCCGGTGGCAAAAGCTATAGAATGGATGGGACCCATAATTGAAGGCGTTCCTCATCCTGATTATCCTTGGCTGAATACTGCAATTATCATTGCTATTTTATTAGGTTTTTCCTCTGTGATTATGGTAATGTTATTAGGACAAAGTCGAGTTTTTTATTCCATGAGTATTGATGGATTATTACCAAAACTTTTTTCTGAAGTAAATGAAAAAACAAGAACACCCATCAAATCAAACTTGGTATTTATGGTTTTGGTCAGTATTTTTGCAGCTTTTGTACCCGGTAGAATTATCGGAGAAATGGTAAGTATAGGAACACTATTCGCTTTCGTATTAGTTTGTGCAGGAGTTTTAGTGGCACGAAAAGAAATGAAAGATGTTCCAAGAGGATTTAAAGTTCCGTTTATGCCTTATGTGCCTATTTTAGGAATTGCAATCTGTTTAGGAATGATGGTTTTTTTACCTTTTGATACTTGGATCAGATTATTGGTTTGGCTTTTAATAGGTTTGGATATTTATGAAAACTACAGTGTAAAACACAGTGTGATGAATACCGGAAAAAAACATTTTAAAGATAAATATATCGTTAGTATTTGTGGATTGATCATTGCAGGATTATTAGTAATTCTTGCATTAATACATCACTTTGGAACAGAAGAAAGCGAGCGAGAAGAAGTGTTTTTCTATATTTCAACAATAATTGGAATAGGACATTTAATTTATTTCTTTTATAAGTATAAAAAAGATAAACGTCTGGCTTTAGAAAATGAAGAATTATAAGTTGTAAAACTGTTTAAAAGAAAAGTAAATCCCTTCAAAATATAGTTTTTGGAGGGATTTTTTATGGTAAAAGAAAACTGTTTAAGTATTTAAAGTTTTAAAAGAAACAAGTTGAAGAGAAAGAAAATAATTAAGTTTAAGAAATGACCAACCTAATAAAGCACCAATTCCGAATCCGGCTAAAACATCACCGGGATAATGAACACCTACATAAATACGACTATACCCTAAGATTAAAGACCAAATTAATAATCCTGTAAAAATATATTTGATGTGTTTTTTTAAAATATTCCCTATAAAAACAGCTAAAGCCATAGAGCTTGCAGCGTGAGCTGAGAAAAAACCAAATTTTCCACAATTAGCAATAGATCGATCATCATAAGGATGTTGACAAGGACGGAGGCGTTCAAAACTGGATTTAAAAAGGTTGGCAGTTTGATCTGTGCAAGTGATGAGAATTGCTGTTAATATTAAAATAACGATGAATTTATATAAACTTATTTTTCGATATAATATATAAACAAGTATGAGGTATAAAGGAACGGAAGACCATTTATTGGTGATGAAAATCCACAAAGAATCCCAATTTGCATGGCCTAAATTATTTAAAAAAAGAAAAGCTTTTTCATCTGTTTGTAATATAAAATCGAACATCTTTCTTAAATATAATCAGAAAATACTTCTTCGTTTTAAGAAGAGGAGATACTTTCTATTGAATTTTTATCACAAATAAAAAAACGAAATCTGGAAAAAATCGGGAATAATAAAAAGTTAGAGTAAAATCTTTAGAAGAGTATTAAAATTTTACCGTAAAGCAATGATTTTGTTTCAAGTAAGAGTAAGAAATATCAATTTTATAAAGATCAGCAACAGCTTTGACAATAGATAAACCTAATCCTGTACTTTCTTTTTTAGGTTGAAATTTATAAAAACGTTTAAAAATCTGAGTTTTATCTAAGCTTGTTGGATTGCCGGTGTTACAAATGCTAAGTTTATTTCTATCAATATTAATAACCACTTTCCCTTGAGGAATATTATGAAAAATAGCGTTCCGAAGTAAATTATAGATTAAAATTTCCGCTAAGGAAGGATCCATGCTGAAGACAATTTCTGTTTGCTTTTTTACAAGAATATTTACTTTTTTAAATTCAGCAGCTTCGTTTAAATCTTGTATTCCTTGCTGGATAATCTGATGAATTTCTACGGGTTGTTCATCTAAAAATTGTTTATTTTCAATTTTAGAAAGTAAGAGTAAAGATTTATTTAATCGAATTAAACGTTCAACAATATGCATAGTATCTGCTATATCTTGAATGTGATTTTCTTTTAAATCTTCTTTTTCAATAAGCAGCTCTAATTTATTCATCGCAATAGCCAAAGGTGTTTGCAGTTCATGAGAAGCATTACCAATAAACTCTTTTTGTTGTTCGTAAATTTCAATATTATGATTTAATAGAAGTCCTACGGATTTTTGTAAATCTTTAAATTCTTTAGTTTTAGTATCTACTTCAGGCAAGTTTTGACGACTTCCTAACCTAAACTGTTGTAATTGCTGAAGCAAACTATAAAAAGGTTTCCATAAACGTTGTAAAACCATATTATTAATCAAAATAATGGTAATGATTAATACAGCATAAAGCCAAACCATATTCCACAATAAACGTTCAATCAATTCCTCTTTTTCAACCATTGGGTTAATAACCTTTAATTCATAATGCTTTTGATTATTTTTAAAAGTCGTGGTGAGCATTCTTGTGAGGTCCAGTTTTGGAACGGAATCTTTAATGTCTTGAATATAAATAAGCGTATCTGTGTATTGATCCTTAAAATGTAAAGCTTTTTCGTGATTGATTTCACGAATGGTATAAAAACTCTCATCAAAATTGATTCGTGAAAGTAAAGTGGAATCTCGTTGAGCTTTATAAATGATTTGTCGCTTATAATTATCTAACCCATCATCTACGTTTTCTTTGATTTCAGCAATCATATTAAAAAAGAAAACAACACCCCATATTCCAATAATAACAAGAATGGAAATAGAAATATGTTTTATAGATTGGTTGAGTAATTTCATTCTTCAGTAATGCGATATCCTATTCCGTAAACGGCATTTATTTTAACATTGGTATTTGCTTCTCGTAGTTTTTTTCGAAGGTTTTTAATTTGATAATAAATAAAATCAAAATTATCGGCTTGATCAATATTATCTCCCCAAACGTGTTCTGCTAATGCTGTTTTTGTCACTAAACGATTTTTATTAAAGAGAAAGTAGTTCAAAATATCAAATTCTTTTCGATTTAAAGAAAGCAAATCTTGATTTACATAAACTCTTCTTTCCTCTATATCTAAACTTAGATTTCCATACTCTAAGCGCTGTTTTCCTTTTAACTTTTTACGACGTAAAACAGCTTTTATGCGCGCGTTTAATTCTGCAATATGAAAAGGTTTGGTCAAATAATCATCAGCTCCTAAATTTAACCCCATTAATTTATCATCTAAAGAATCTTTAGCAGAAATGATAATAACATTTTCAGATTTTCCTGCTTTTTTGAGTTGTCTTAAAATTTCTAAACCACTTCCATCGGGAAGTCCGATATCCAGCAAGATGCAATCATATTCATAAATGTCTATCTTTTCGGAAGCTGTAATAAAGTTAGCAGCTGTTTCAACTACAAATAACTCTTTGGTCAAAGATTCTTCCAAAGATTTGGACAGCTCTTTTTCATCTTCTACAATTAATATTTTCATAGATAAAAATTGATTTTATAGTTTTAAAATAAAGTATTTAAAATGAAAGCAGCTGAAAAATGTTTAAAATAATTTCCAATTTATTCTACTTTCAACCAATATCGTAATTTTTTCTGTAAAAAGATTTTTTATTATTATCCAAATGGATTTTTCCAAATAATATCTAAAGCTATATAATGTCCTGAAAAAGTATTTTTAGATCCTATGAGATTATGCATATACCCAAAGTTATAAGTAAAAGAATGTTTTAAAGGAGATAGAGAGTAATATATCGCAAAACGGCTGTCTGCATACTCAAATTTATCCCATTTTTTTGTTTTGCTATGTTGAGAAGTTGAAAATAATTGTTCAGAATATGCAATGAGTTGATGGGAATTGTCTGAGGTTAGCGGAAAAGCAAATTTTAAACGAAATCGCGATCGCAAACGCCAACTTTCAATATGATTTTCATAGTTAGGAGTAAAGTATTTTATAATTTCCTGTCTAAATGTAGGAGTGATGGTTAGTTTATTTAATTTCAGAGTATAAGAAAATCGTCCATACCACCTGAATTCTTGTTTATAAGCTTGTTTGGTTTTTTCAAAAGGAACTTCTTCAGCAAATAAGTATTGTTGTCGATAACTCAGCGCTAAAGAATATTGCCAATTTGGCGCAAAATTATGATAGAATTCTTGATTGATAACTCCGATTCCAATATCCTTAAAAGGATTGGATTGATGTTTATGGCTGATTGTTCCAATTCCCATATAAGTTGTCGATTTCCATCCTCCGACTTTTAAAGTATCAAGTTTTTGATTAACTCCAAAAGCAAACCAACTGTTAAGATTTGTTTTTCCTAAAGCCGGAGGAATAATTTGTGCATTTATTTGAAAAGGGAGTAGTAGTAATCCACTGATAAGGATTAGTTTTTTTAGCATTTTTTGTTTTTTAATATTAATTGTTATAATTCGTTTTTGCCAAATTTATACTTTACCTAAAACACCTTCTGAAACATTAATTATATGATCGCCAATACGCTCTAAACTACTGAAAATATTAATATATAATAAACCCGATTCTATAGATTTTTTGTCAGATTTTGTCATTAAACCATAATATTCTTGTCGAATTTTATCTCGTTTGATATTAATGCGATTTTCAATTTCTTCAGCGCAATTTAAAGAGACTTCTTTTGGAGATTTGCTTAGATTTTTAACCATTGCCATAAAAGCTTCATCTATCAAATCAAAAAGCTCGAGCAAACGTTGATTTTGTAATTCTGAAAAAACTATTTTTTCTTCATTTTTCTTTTCGATGGTTTTTGAGATTTGATAAAATAAATCTCCAATTCGTTCTAAGTTATTTGCAATTCTATTCATTCCATTAATACGAATAGCAAGAGGTTGATCTACATCAGAGCCAGAAATTTTATTGAGATAATTAGCAATTTCTACTTCTAACTTATCTGTAATTTCTTCATATTTGGCAATTCTTTGTATGATTTTTCGTTGTTTCTTTCCCTGTTTTTCAAAGAGTAAATCTTTTGAAAAACAGGACATTCTTCCCGCAATATTTCCAAATTTGTGAAGCTCTTTTTGTGCTTCCAGAATTAAAACAGCCGGAGTTATGTTTTGACTTTCCCCCAAATACTCCAGTTGAAAGAGTTCATCTTTATCTCCTTTAGGTTTAACAGATCTTTCTGCATACTGAACCAATTGAGGAACAAACCAAATCATTAACAGTACATTAGCTAAATTAAAAGTAGTATGTAAAATTGCCAATCCGGTGCTTCCATATAATAAAGGTTCAAAGATTGGATTTCCGCCGGCAATATTTTCAGTTAAAAAAGCAACTCCTTTTAAGAAGAAAGGAAAAATTAACAAAACCCAACCTACCCCGATGATATTAAAAGCAGAGTGAATTCTGGCTGTTCTTCGAGCGTGCACATTTCCAACCATAGCAGCTAATTCAGCAGTAATTGTTGTTCCAATGTTCTCTCCTAAAACCATAGCAGCACCAATCTCAAAAGGAATCATTCCTCCGGCCATTAAAGTCATTGTCAGAGCTAATGTAGCAGAAGAAGATTGGATGATAATAGTGAGTAAAGCTCCAAACAAAACAAAAATAAGTGAGCTTATATAAGGAATATTATTCATCATTAAGAAAAACTGAACAATACTTGAATTTGAATCTAAATCAGGAACAGCATTTTTTAGAAACCCTAACCCCATAAAAAGTAATGAAAATCCGATAATGGTATTAGCCCAGCCTTTGGTTTTAGAAGAATTTAAAAATAGTAATGGTAAGCCGATAACGAGTATAACTAAAGTATAAGGAGTGATATCTACTTTAAAACCAAATATATCTACTAACCAAGCCGTAAAAGTAGTACCAATATTAGCGCCCATTACTACTCCTGCAGATTGCATTAAAGTAAGCACGCCGGCATTTACAAATGAAACCGTCATCACTGTAGTAATGGAAGAAGACTGCACTAAAGCAGTAATACTAAATCCGGTAAGTACACCTTTAAACCGATTGGTGGTCATCGAACTTAAGAGTTTTCGTAATTTGGCTCCGGCTGCTTGTTGTAAACCCCCATTCATCAGTGTCATCCCGTAAAGAAACATAGCCAGAGAACCTAATAAAATAAAGAATTCAAAAATGCCCCATTTTTTATCAGGGGTAATATTTTTTATATCAGACCAAATTGTTTTTTCTCCGTTGCTTAATCCAAGCTTAAAAACATAATTATCACCACCAACTAAGTTATTTAATGAATATTGTGTTTGTGTTATTTTAATAGGTTTAAGTGTTTTCCAATCAACAGCATCATAACCTTTTTCTAATCTCTCTGCTTCTAATTTGGTATTATAAGAAAGAATAATTTGATAGTTTTTATCTTCAAGCTCAGGAAGAATTTGATAAGGAAGATTCCAAGAAACTATAAAACCATCTTCAATAGGTTCAGCGTGGATATTCTCAAAGTTTTTTGAAGAAAGAAAACTTTCGTTTTGTGTAAGGGTGGAAATGTTGGTTGTTTGTGCTGTAGATTTAATAGAACCAAACAAAAATAAGAGGAAAAATAATGTAGTTATTAATCGGATAGGATTACTATGTTTTTTCATAGATAAAATAAAAATTAATAATTGATATGTTTAATAATGTTTTTTGATTCATCGTAATAAAATATTTACGCTTTATGCAAATATTTTTTTAGTATTGTTGTAAACAAATTTCACCTTTAAATTTGAAGCGAATCTCTAAAGTAACTCTGGAAACAAATGGGAATAAAAAACAGAAGTAGTCTATTTTTGATTTAAAACATTGTGGATATATTGAATGCTTTTTTTTATGGATATTTCAGAAGGATTTAAAGCTCTATTTTGATTTCCATAAGGTTGATATTTATGCGGATC
>JAJYSY010000096.1 GCA_021793375.1 Bacteroidota bacterium
ATCCTTGAATTTTATCTTCATCTCATTGATTTTCAAAGCATGAAGATACTAAATCTCTACGATTTCTCCTAATAATTAATCTTAGAAAAAGAAAAAAGCTGCCCCAGTTATGAGACAGCTTCTTTTTGTTTTCTAAAATTAGAGTTTTATAGTTTGTTTGGTAATAATTGCATCATTCAGTACAAAAGGACGAGGCATCATATCTTTTTTACGCGGCGAAACTTCTATCCAAGAATTCTTTAATAAATCATGACTTGCTCCATAAATTTCTATTTCAGGCGAAATATTTTTTGCTGCGGTAAATTTAATTTCTAAAGCGTCTTCTCCTACTACATAATACGTCAACAAATTAGTATTTTCTACTGTTGATTTTCTCATTTTAGAAGATTGATCTTGAAGATTTTCAATTTTAATATTATGAGCTGAAAAGTTTTTGAGATCTTTAATTTGGGCACTAAATAAATTAATTCTATCCATTTTGCGGAGCATATTAATTTTTAAAGTGTACTCCACTTCTCCATTTTGAAGGTTTTTCTTTTCTGAATCAACTTCTACTCCGGGGATATTTATATATTCTGTATTTTCAGAATAAGTATAAGTTTTTCCGTATTTACTTCCCATTGTTTTAAAAGTCAGATCTGATTTTTGCTGTTTTTTAAAATAAGGAGTTGTCCATTCATCTAAGATTTTATCATACGTATTCCATTCTGCTTTTTCTTTATCTTTATCTAAAAACAATACCAAGCTATTAGGTTTTGGTCGATCTTCTGAAAAATCGGAAATTAAATGCGCTTTACTCAAAAAGAAAATCCCAAAACAAACAGCTGCCAATCCCAACCAATTTTTATGTTTGAAGTTTTTGAAAATCGGAAAAATCAAAAACATTTCTAAACTCAGCAATAGCAATGCGGCAAACAAAAAATTCATTCCTAAAGCAACCGGAACAAAAAAAATTAAAGGTGTGAATATAAATATTACAGGAATGCTGAGCAGCAACATCCATAAAGAGCTTATGTTGTTTTTCCATATCAATAATAGGATAGAGATTTCAAAAAACAACAAAGGAATAATAAAGTAAGAAGCTCCTCTAAAAGTAAAAGCTAAAACTGTATTGATCAACAACCACAAGCTCAGCGGAGCAATAAACAAAGATAATCCTCCTATGTTTTTCCAATAATATTTAAAAATAAAGAAAATAACTGCTAAAGATAAACAAGCAAATGCAGCAATATATAAATGTCCGTTATAAGGAAATCCTTGTTGAATTTCTAAGTATTGCGGATAGAGATACAATATTGTTTTCCATCCTAAAACACCTAATAATACATTTAAAATCAAACAACTAAAAGTGATCAAAAATCCTTTTAAAACAGTTTTTTTATTAAAAGCTTGTTTTCTAAAACCATAACTCAACAATCCTATAAAAATAATCCAAGCTAAAATCAACAAAGGAAAAATCCATATATAATTATAGCTGATCACTTTAAAAAAAGGAAAATTGAAAAACACTTTATCTTTTGAAGAGTCGAGATTTGTTAAATCTGCATTTGCATAAAAAGGTAATAATGCAGAGAGATAAGATCCTTGGTGCGCCAAAGAATGCAAACTTAAATTTTCCGGAGAATCTGTTGCCGCGTGATAGTTGTAATGTCCATCTATAAAAGCAAAAAAGAAACTGGGAATATTTTCAAGTTCTCTAAAAACTGTTGCATCGGTATCATTGGGCATAGTTTTATAAATCTCATACATCAAAGAAGAAGTAACCGGAAATTGAGGGTTTGCATTTATAAAGGAATTAATAAGGTTTTCATTTCCATAGTTTGTTTCCAAAATCGCATTAGAAGGACCGCTTGTACCTCTGGCTTCAAAGTTTAGAACCAATCCTACGTTTTCAATTAAAGGATGTTCTTCCACAAAAAGCTGCGCCCCTAATAATCCGATTTCTTCGGCGTCAGTTATGAGAAAAATGATATTATTTTCCGGTTTTTCTTCTTTTTCCAAAAACACTTTTAGCGATTCCAATATTGTTGCAACAGCAGAAGCATCATCTGCAGCTCCTAAAGCAGAATGCGGATCACTATCATAATGCGCCATCACCAACAAATCGTTTTTAGGTTTGGGATTTGTGCCTTCTAAAACTGTGATTATATTTTCCGGATTGGTTAAAATATTATAATCATTAATCACATATCCATTTTGGGTATGCACTTCCAATCCTAAATTTTGAAACTCATTGACAATATAATTTCTTACTCCGGCTTGATCTTTAGATCCTGTGTAGTGTGGATTTTTTGCTATTTCTTCTACATGTTTGAGTGCATTAGAAACAGAAAAACCTGTTTTTAATTTTTCTTCTGTATCTTTTACAATCGGTGTTAGCGTTGAAAAACTTAAAAAGAAAAGAAAAGCTAAACTGATTAATAATAAAACTTGAAAAAGTATTTTTTTCATAAGTAGATGAATTAATCTTTTTTGACCAAGACATATTTATCTTTTTCTTCAAGTGGAAGATATCCTTGATCATAAATAAAATAATATACTGTTCCTTTTTTAGTAGTGTAAATACTGGTGAAATATGTAAAATTAAATCCCATATTTTGAAGAACGTTTTTCTGTACTGTTGTTTTTCCGGTTGGGTTTAATTTTTCAAGAATTCTATAGTTTTTACGTAAGCGATTATGCACATTTCGCATTAAATTATTTTTGTCTCTATTTAATTTATTGTTGTATGTATTTCTGCAATAATCACTGCAGAACTTTTTATCAGCTCTTCCTCTAATTTTTTGATTACATTCTAAACAAGTTTTTGCCATTTCTGAACAAATTCAATTAGACTTCTGTTTTTCAATAAACTAATTTAACATTTTTTTTAATAAAAAACCAATCTTAAAAGAATTCTCTGTTTTTTATCAATGTAAATATTGCTGAAAATAAAAGAAGCTGTCTCATAACTGGGGCAGCTTTTTTCTTTTTCTAAGATTAATTATTAGGAGAAATCGTAGAGATTTAGTATCTTCATGCTTTGAAAAT
>JAJYSY010000053.1 GCA_021793375.1 Bacteroidota bacterium
ATCCTTGAATTTTATCTTCATCTCATTGATTTTCAAAGCATGAAGATACTAAATCTCTACGATTTCTCCTAATAATTAATCTTAGAAAAAGAAAAAAGCTGCCCCAGTTATGAGACAGCTTCTTTTTATGCTTAATTTTTAAATAAAATTAAAACTTCTACTTATTTATTGTGTTCTTTAATATAATTTTCAAGCGCCATCGTCATAGAAGGAGCTTCGGGAGTAGGTGCCAAAATATTTACTTTAAGCCCATGTCTTTCTGCTTCTTTATTGGTTGAATTTCCAAAAACTGCAATACGTGTATTGTTTTGCTTAAAATTAGGGAAGTTCTCAAATAAAGATTTTATTCCGCTTGGACTAAAGAAAACTACAATGTCATAAAAAACATGTTCTAAGTGAGATAAATCACTGATAACCGTTTTATAAAACACGCCTTGTTTCCAATCGATTCCCAATTCATTTAATTGCACAGGAATAGTTGGCTTCAACATATTTGAAGAAGGAAGTAAAAATTTCTCTTTTTTAAACTTCTTCAAAGTAGGAATTAAGTCTTTTACCAAACGTTTTCCTACATAAATTTTACGTTTACGATAAACCACATATTTCTGTAAGTAATAAGCAACAGCTTCACTGGTACAGAAATATTTTAAAGAAGTAGGAACCTCATAACGCATTTCTTTAGCTATTCTAAAAAAATGATCTACAGAGTTTCTACTGGTTAAAATAATTGCAGTGTAATCAGCCAAGTTAATCTTTTGTTGACGAACATGTTTTGCATCAACACCTTCTACATGAATAAATGGCACAAAATCTACTTTTACTTTTTGCTTTTCCTCCAACTCTGTGTAAGGAGAATGCTCTGCAGTAGGTTCGGGTTGAGATACTAAAATGGTTTTAACTTTCATAGTAAAGAAGATTATTCAACAACATAATTAGCTTTATTCTACTATCTTATAGATAATAAAATAGGGTGCTATTTCAAAGGTGCAAAGATACAAAATAAAGTAATAGAAATTTTGAGAAATAAATTTTTGATTTTTATGAAAAAAATAAAGTAAGAAAAGTAAATTCACTACCAAAAACAAAACGGCTAAAATGCTAAAAAACAAACTATTACCGCCCCAAACATAAGTTATGATTATCAAAAAAGGAAGAAGAACGAGAGAAAGAAAATTTTTATAAGTAATTTTAAAAAAGATATATTCATCTAATTGTTTCTCAAGAGAGAACAAAACCCCCAACATTTTTTCGATAAGATATTTTCCGACCACAAAAACTATATAGATTAAAAGTACTTGAAGGAATAGTATATGAGTTTTTTCTTCTACTATTTTCAAGCTGTTTAAAATATAGAATAAAGTCAAAGAAACTATTAAAGCCTGCACTAAAAATAAAGATTTGGTAAAAAAACCTAAAGTATAGGTTGTTTTTTTTCTTTCTCTGAAAAACTTTCCCGAAATAAGTATTTTTATGAAATTGTCAAAACTTTCTATATCATTAGCTCTTATAATAGCTAAAATAATAAAAACTCCTAACAACACGATTGTAATCCAATCGTCAGCAATAAAATTTCTTGGGATTGCTTCCATCAAAAAATACAAATAGTTTTAAATCAACTTGATTATCATTCTGATTAGTCTTTATTTTTCAGTTCTTCTTTCTTTTCTGCAGAAATTTGTTCAGATTTTTGCTGCTGAATAGCTTTATAATAAGCTGCTCTGCTCAAAGGTTCATATTTATCTGTTTCTCCCAACAAAACAATGCTATCATCGTTAGAAGATTTTCTGAAACTATAATGTGCCAAGTTTCCTGTTCTTGTGCAAACTGCATGAACTTTTGTAACATATTCAGCTGTTGCCATTAAATTGGGCATAGGACCAAAAGGTCTGCCTTGAAAATCCATGTCTAATCCGGCTACAATTACACGCATTCCTGAATTTGCCAAATTATTGCAAACGCTGACTATCTCATCGTCAAAAAACTGAGCTTCATCAATTCCTATTACATCACAACCATTTGCCAACAAAGGAATATTAGCAGCAGCCGGAACCGGAGTTGAACGAATTTCGTTTTCATCATGAGAAACTACTTTTTCCTCATCATATCTTACATCAATGATGGGTTTAAAAATTTCTATTTTCTGTTTGGCAAATTTAGCGCGATTGAGTCTGCGAATCAACTCTTCTGTCTTTCCAGAAAACATGCTTCCGCAGATAACTTCAATCCAACCAAATTGCTCTGTATGATTTACTGTGTTTTCAAGAAACATTTTGTAATTTTAGAGCGGTAAATTCCGTTATATTTTGAGGGAATAAAATTACTAAAAATAATATCCTAAGCCTAAAAATCAAATAACAATACTTATGAAGAAAACTTTGGAAGATGAATTGATGAGTTTAGCCCATAAAATCTTACGCTTACGCGGAAAGGAAGATCTTGAGCAAATGAAAGTTTTAACCGGAGAACTTTATGAGAAATTAAGCGTGTTGTCTTTTGCTGAAAAACATTTTTCTAAACCTCAGCCAAGTTTTAATTTTACTGATGTTGAAGACACTTTAGCACAGATTTCAAAAAAAGAATCTCCTGAGATAAAAGAAGAAAAGACAGAAAAATCAGCTATTGATGAAGCAGATAAAAAAGAAGATATAGTTGAAAACATCACAACTAAAGAAAAGGAAACAATTTCTGAAAAAGAAAAAATAGAAGAAGAAAACCAAGAAAAAACTGAAAATCCAATAAAAAAAATAGATGATTTTTCTGAAATTGACTTAAGAGAAATCTCTGTTCATTATGATGATCTTCCACAATTTGAACCGGTTAATTTTGAAGAAGAAAAGCCACTGTCTAAGCAAGAGGAAGTTATAAAAGAGGAAAAAGAAGTTTTACCAAAAGAAATTTCCACTCCACTTACAGAAGAAAAACCGACAGAAATTGAAGAAGAAAACAAAGCTGTTGAAGAAAAAACCGAAAAACCTATAGATCTAGGAGGGTTATTTTCGCCTCCTCCAACGACAAAAAGAAAAAACAATCAGGTTTTACAAAAAAGATCTTTAAACCAAAGTTTACAGGTTGGATTGAGTTTTGGACTTAACGACAGATTAGCTTTTATCAATAATTTATTTGATGGAAAAGCCGAAGATTTTAACCGAGTAATTTCTCAACTTAATTCTTTTGAATCCTCTTCTGAGGCCATAGATTTTATTCAAGATCAGGTAAAACCTGATTATAGTTGGGAAGACAAAGAAAATTATGAAGAAAGGTTTTTACAAGCTATAGAACAAAAGCTTGATCACTAAAAAGTTTTCTCTATAAAAATAGAAAACCGTCAGGAAAGTTTTTTTGCTGACGGTTTTTTGATTTTCTAAGAAAAGTAATTTAATTTAACCTATAATCAAATTGTTTTCTTTCCAATTCATTTAATAATTCTGCGCTGATTTGTATTTTTTGTCTTCTGCTTGGCATATGAACTTTAAGGCGTTCTTTCATTTCATAAATTACAAAATTCAATAAATGTTCACCTTTATGCATTTGTAAAACATCTTTCAAATCCGCTATGCTTTCTTCGCTGAGTTCATTTACATCAATTTGGATGGTGAGTTTTTTTGCATATTCTTCCATCACGTCTTGAAGCTGTTTAAACATTCTGTATTGAATTCTCGGATTTCCTTTTTGTCCGGTTTTTTTGTTGACCCAACCTTCTCTGATAAAAGCTTTGATATACACAAAGTTATTAGGCATCAAGAAATGACGGAATTTTAAATATTCCTCTCCAAAAATCATGAATTCATATGAATCGGTATAATCTTCTACTGTAAATTTCCCGAAACCTCTTCCATTTTTAGAAGTCAAATGTTGTACATCTGTTACTACTCCAGCAAAACTGATTTCTCGATTTAAATTTTCTTCTTGTTTATAAAAATCAGCAATTGATCCTCTACAGAAATGTTTGATTTCACTTTTAAAATCATCTAAAGGATGACCGGAAATATAAACCCCCACCACTTCTCTCTCTTTTTTAAGTTTTGTCATGGTTGGCCATTCTTCGCAGGGAGGAAGCTTAGGTTCAGGGATTTCTACTCCGCTTCCTTCTCCAAATAAACTGGTTTGAGCAGAGTTTTTATTTTCTTGATATTTAGCAGCGTATTTCATTACTTTTTCTAAGAAGATAATTCCATCATTTTCTTCATGAAAATATTGCGCGCGATGTGTGGGTTTAAACCCGTCAAATCCTCCTGCTAAAGCTAAGTTCTCAAAAGCTCTTTTGTTGGCAGCTCGCAAATCGATGCGTTTTGCCATATCAAAAATAGAACGATAAGGCCCTTCCGTTTTTCTATTTTCAATAATAGTTTTTACTGCATTTTGCCCCACTCCTTTTACTGCTCCCATTCCAAAACGAATTGCGTTATTTTGGTTTACAGAGAATTTGTAATAAGACTCGTTGACATCAGGACCTAAAACTTCTAATCCCATGCTTTTACATTCCTCCATAAAAAAGGTAACTTTTTTGATGTCATTCATATTATTTGATAAAACAGCAGCCATATATTCTGCCGGGTAATGCGCTTTTAGGTAAGCGGTTTGATAAGCAATCCAAGCATAACAAGTGGAGTGAGATTTATTGAAAGCATAACTTGCAAAAGCTTCCCAGTCTTTCCATATTTTCTGCAATACTTTTTCTGGGTGACCGTTCTTTTTTCCGCCTTCCATAAACATGGGTTGGAGTTCGGCCAAGAGAGATTCAATCTTTTTACCCATAGCTTTTCTCAGCAAATCTGCTTCACCTCTGGTAAAGTTTGCCAGCTTTTGTGATAAAAGCATTACCTGCTCCTGATAAACAGTAATTCCATAAGTTTCTTCCAGATATTCCTCCATCTCCGGCAAGTCATAAACGATTTCTTCTTCTCCGTGTTTTCGTTTAATAAAACTTGGAATATATTCCATCGGTCCCGGACGATAAAGTGCGTTCATTGCAATTAAATCTTCAAAAACAGAAGGTTTTAAACTTTTTAAATGCTTCTGCATTCCCGGAGATTCATATTGGAAAATCCCTACTGTTTCTCCGCGTTGAAAAAGTTCATAAGTTTTTTCATCATCTAAAGGAAAACTTTCAGGATCTAAAGAAACTCCATGTTTTCCTTTTACAATTTCAACGGTATCTTTTATTAGCGTTAAAGTTTTTAATCCTAAGAAATCCATCTTTAATAATCCGGCATCTTCAACAACGTTGTTATCAAATTGCGTGACATATAAATCTGAATCTTTTGCGGTGGAAACCGGAACAAAATTGGTGATATCTCCCGGAGTGATAATTACACCACAAGCATGAATTCCGGTATTTCTTAAAGAACCTTCTAAAACTCTGGCTTGATTAATGGTTTCAGAACTCAAATCTTCTCCTTCTGCAATATTGAAGAGTTCATTGATTTTATCTACTTCTTCTGCTTTAAATTTCTTTCGGATTTCCGCTTGATCTTTTCCAAAAATCTTTTTCAGTTTAGACATATCCGGAACCAGCTTTGCCAAATACCCTGCTTCATTAAGTGGTAAATCTAAAACTCTGGCGGTATCTCTAATAGCAGATTTTGCAGCCATTGTTCCATAAGTCACAATTTGGGCAACTTGATTTGCTCCGTATTTATCGATTACATATTGCATGACTTTGCTTCTGCCTTCATCGTCAAAATCAATATCAATATCCGGCATACTCACCCGCTCCGGATTGAGAAAACGCTCAAAAAGCAGGTTATACTCAATAGGATCTACATTGGTGATTTTCAAACAATAAGCCACCACACTTCCCGCTGCGGAACCTCTTCCCGGCCCTACAGAAACCCCCATTTTTCTGGCTTCGCGGATAAAATCTTCTACAATTAAGAAATATCCCGGATATCCTGTTTCTGCAATTACTTCTAACTCAAAATTTAATCGCTCTTCAATTTCAGAAGTGATTTCTCCATAGCGTTCTTTTGCACCTTCAAAAGATAAATGTTTTAAATATGCATTTTCTCCTCTTTTTCCATGGTCGATTTCATCTTCTTCATGCTGAAATTCTTTTGGAATTTTAAATTCGGGTAATAATACATCTCTGGCTAAAGTGAAAGGTTTTACTTTATTGGCAACCTCAATTGTGTTGGTAATGGCTTCAGGAAGATCTTTAAATAAAGATTTCATCTCTTCTGAAGATTTGAAATAATATTCCTGATTGGGTAATCCATATCTGTATCCTCTTCCTCTACCTATGGGCGTAGATTGTTTTTCTCCATCTTTTACACAAAGTAAAATGTCGTGGGCGTTGGCTTCATCTTGTGTGGAATAATAAGTGTTGTTTGAAGCCACAAGTTTGATGTCATGTTTTTTAGAAAATTCTACTAAAACAGGATTTACACGGTCTTCATCTTCCTGTCCGTGACGCATTAATTCTATATAAAGATCATCTCCGAATTGTTCTTTCCACCATAACAAAGCTTCTTCTGCTTGTTTTTCTCCAACATTTAAAACTTTTCCGGGAACTTCTCCGTAGAGATTTCCGGTTAAAACAATTAAATCTTCTTTATATTTTTCAACGATTTTTCTATCTATTCTCGGCACATAGTAAAATCCATCTACATAAGCTATAGAAGACATTTTTATCAGATTTTGATATCCGTTTTTATTTTTCGCCAAAAAAACAATTTGATATCCATTGTCTTTTCTTGTTTTATCTAAATGATCTTCACAAACAAAAAATTCACAACCTACTATAGCTTTTAATTCTTCTGGTTTTTCTTCTCCTTCTGCAGCTTTTAAAGAAGCATTATATTTATTTACAGCACTTACAAATTGAAAAGCTCCCATCATATTGGCGTGGTCTGTCATCGCCACGGCAGGCATATCATTTTTTACTGCATTTTGCACCAAAGCATCAACACTGATGGTGGATTGTAAAACTGAAAACTGTGTATGATTGTGTAAATGAACAAATTTTTGATCTTGAAGTGCTTCAATGTTTTCTTGAAGTTCTGCTTCTGAAATATCAGATTCCTCTTCAGCTAATGCTTTTCTTAATTCTGCTGAAGCTTTTTGAAGATTGGTGTGTTTTAATCCAATAGGTTGAATTATCTCAGGATTTTCTTCATTAAAATCTTCAAAATATCCTTCAGGAACATCTAACTCTTCTCTGGTATAAATTCGACGACGAACAAGTTCTAAAAAACAACGAGTAGTAGCTTCAACATCTGCTGTTGCGTTGTGTGCTTCTGCAAATTCTTCTCCAAATAATTCTTGGTGTAATTCTGTAAGAGTAGGCAGTTTAAATCTTCCTCCTCTTCCTCCGGGGAGCTGACAAAGTTCTGCAGTGGTTTCTGTACAAGTGTCTAAAACCGGTAAATCTAATAAAGGATGAGAAATTCCTGCTCTGTGGAATTCCGCTCCCATCACATTGACGTCAAATCCTACGTTTTGACCAACGATAAATTTTGTTTTTTCTAAAGCATTTTTAAATCGATTTAATCCTTCCTCTAAAGAAACCCCTTCTTTTTCAGCTAATTCTGTAGAAATTCCGTGAATTTGCTCTGCATCAAAAGGAATATTAAATCCTTCGGGTTTTACTAAAAAATCTTGATTTTCAATAAGATTTCCCATTTCATCATGCAACTGCCAAGCAATTTGAATACAACGCGGCCAGTTGTCTGTATCTGTAACAGGAGCATCCCAACGTTTTGGTAATCCGGTGGTTTCAGTATCAAAAATCAAATACATAATAGAAAAAATTTAATCGAAAAAAATGAAAATCGAATTTAAGAATTTTAAAAAAGATAAAACAGTTAAAAAATCCTTTTCGAAAAAATATACAATTTTACAGCAATACAAAAACTGTTGTATAGCTGATCAAATAAATTTGAAAAATCTCTTTTTAAAGTTTAAAAGTTATTATTTAAACTGAAAATCTGCAAATTTCTCATGGACTTCATCCAAAACGGCAAATACATCTTTTGGATCATCGCTGGTGACCATCTTCATGCGGTAAGGTTTAAAATTTGGAATTCCTTTGAAATATTGAGAGTAATGACGTCTTGTTTCCAAAACTCCTAATCTTTCTCCTTTCCAGTCCATAGCAGTTTGAAGATGCGTTTTTGCTGCTTCCACTCTTTCTTGCATAGTGGGTTTGGGCATTTTTTCTCCGGTTTTGATATAGTGTTTTATCTCTCTAAAAATCCAAGGATTTCCTATGGTTGCTCTACCGATCATCGCACCATCCAAACCGTATTTATCACGCATTTCTACTGCTTTTTCAGGAGAATTTACATCTCCATTTCCGAAGACAGGAATATGCATTCTCGGATTATTTTTCACCTCAGCAATAGGTTTCCAATCTGCTTCTCCTTTATACATTTGTTTTCTGGTTCGTCCGTGAATTGCGATAGACTTTATACCCACATCTTGCAAACGTTCGGCGACTTCAACAATTCTGATGGAATCTTGATCCCATCCCAAACGCGTTTTTACGGTAACCGGAATATCGGTGTGTTTTACCATTGCTTTTGTCAACATCACCATTCTGTCTATATCTTTTAAAATCCCTGCTCCGGCTCCTTTAGAAACTACTTTTGTTACCGGACAACCAAAATTAATGTCAATAATATCAGGTTTTGTGCGTTCAATAATTTCACAAGCTTCCAACATGGATTCTAAGTTATGACCAAAAACTTGGATTCCCACCGGGCGTTCTGCTTCATAAATATCGAGTTTGACTTTACTTTGTGCCGCATCTCGAATCAATCCTTCTGAAGAAATAAACTCTGTGTAAACCACATCTGCACCTTGTTTTTTACACAACATCCTAAAAGGTGGATCGCTTACATCTTCCATCGGGGCAAGTAATAATGGAAACTTCCCTACTTCTATATCTCCTATTTTAACCAATGACAAAAATTTTGGCAAAATTAATCAAATTGAAATCAACTGCTCTACAAACTTTGAACTTTATGATTTTCCTGAAGTATTACTGATTTTTTAAGAAAGATAAATACGCCTTTTCTTCAAATTGAACCGTTCTCCAATCTTCAAAAACTTTGGCTCCGGTTTTTTCATAGAATTTTATCGCCGGAGTATTCCAATCCAAAACTGCCCATTCAATTCTTTTGACTTTATGTTTTCCTCCAAATTCCATCACTTTTTTATATAAAGCTTTTCCTAAACCTTTTCCTCTAAAGTCTTTCTCTACGATTAAATCTTCTAAGTGAACAGTTTTTCCTTTCCAAGTGGAATATCTGAAATAAAACAACGCCATTCCACGGATTTTTCCTTCAACTTCAATTACATAACAATAGAAAATTTTATTTTCTCCAAATCCTTTATCTTCTAAATCCTCTATGGAAATTTCAACTGCATCGGGTTCATTTTCATAATCTGCCAAAAGCTGAATTAATCTTAAAACTTCGGGCATATCTGATTTTTTCGCTTCTCTTATGGTAAATTTCATGTTTTTTAAGTCTTAATCCACTAAATTAAAAAAACACAAGTTCTTTTTTAGTATTTTTGCGAAACAATATCAATTTTTAATCATGTCACAACACAACCAAAGTCTTGGTGAATTTATCATTGGAAATCAAGATTCTTTTGAATACTCCACCGGAGAATTATCAAAATTACTTCACGCCATCAGAAGAGCGGCAAAAGTGGTTAACCACAAAGTAAACAAAGCCGGATTATCAGATATTCTCGGTGCAGCAGGAGAGGAAAACATACAAGGCGAAGAACAGCAAAAATTAGATGTTTATGCTAATGATATCTTTATAGATACGCTGATTAATAGAGAAATTTTATGTGGAATTGCTTCTGAAGAAAACGATGATTACATCACTATAAAAGGACAAAAAAACGATCATAAAAACAAATATGTTGTTTTAATTGATCCGCTTGATGGAAGTTCAAATATAGATGTAAATGTTTCTGTGGGAACCATTTTTTCTATTTACAGAAGAGTTTCAGAAATTGGAACTCCCGTTACGGAAGAAGATTTTTTACAACCCGGAAATAAACAAGTTGCTGCAGGATATGTGGTTTATGGAACTTCAACAATGTTGGTGTACACCACCGGACATGGTGTAAATGGCTTTACTTTAAATCCGGCAATTGGAACTTATTATCTTTCTCATCCAAATATGAAGTTTCCTGAAAAAGGAAATATTTATTCTGTAAATGAAGGAAATTATGTGCATTTCCCACAAGGCGTGAAAGATTATATTAAATATTGCCAAGCTGAAGAAGAAGATCGTCCTTACACTTCAAGATATATAGGTTCTTTGGTTTCTGATATTCACAGAAATATTTTAAAAGGAGGAATTTATATTTATCCGCAGAGTTCAAAATATAAAACCGGAAAACTAAGATTATTATATGAATGTAATCCTATGGCTTTTATTGCTGAACAAGCAGGAGGAAAAGCCAGTGATGGTTTTCAAAGAATTATGGATATAAATCCGAAAGAATTACACCAACGTGTTCCTTTTTTCTGTGGAAATAAATATATGGTTGAAAAAGCAGAGGAATTTATGAAAAATGCAAAGTAGAAATAAATACTTTTTTAACATAAAAACCCGGTTTTTTTTCCGGGTTTTTATATTTTATAGTAATAGTGTTTTAAATGTTTTTAGTCTTTAAACACTTATATTTATTCTATATTGAAATAAGATAGATTTCGACTGCGCTCGATCTGACAAATTAATTTCGCCCAATCTAACAATTCAACAATATATAAATTATTTCAAACACAATAGAAATTTAATTTCATATAGATTTTCTCAAATTAAAACTTTATTTTTCCTCCTCAAATTTTGGTCTTCTCAGCAAGTATAAATAATCGGCAAAACTCAATTGTCCGCTTAATATATTAATAGATCTGTCTATTACTTCTTGAGAGTCTTTACTGGAAAAACCTAAAGCAACAGCATATTTTTTGAGGAGCGCTTCTTCTTTGGGAGACATTTCACTATCTGCAAAAATCAAACGTAAAATATCATACAAACGCTCTAACCGCTCTATATTGGTATTCGGCGGATTCAAGGGGAATTCATTGGGATAAGCCAAAGCTTTTTCGTAATCAGCTTCGCTAATATTGAGTTTTCGCGCCAATTGTTTAAGCATGGCTTCTTCTTTCTCACTGATTTCTCCATCAACCATAGCCAAATTCACCAAAGAAGAAAAATGCGATAAATTCCGCAACTGCGATCCGGATTCAAACAAGTTTGATAATGACATAAGCTAAAGTTTTAGTTAGTATAAAAATAGATAAATTTCAGATATAAAAAACTTTCATTAAGAAAATATTATTTTTTATTAAAACAATTTTAATATTTTATTAAAATATTTATTATATTTGCTTGACAACCAACACTTTTCAAAATGTTAAAGATAATATTTTACGCAATCTTTTTCTTAACTATAAATTCTATAGTTGCCCAAGAAACTCGTCAATTTTATGTAGAAATTAAAGAAGGGCATGAACTTGGTAATATTAAATTACAAAGTGAAAACAATAAAACTTTAAAAATATCTATGGACAATAAAAGCTTTGAAGCTTTTATAAATTCTAAATCTATATATGAATTTAGAATTGCATTTAAAAATGCAATTATGCCAAGATTAAAACGTACATATTATGTGAAAACAGAAAAAAACACCTCACTCAAAGATTTTCTTTCCAGAGAAGAAGTCTTTCGTGTTGAAGAAATATTTGATGAAGGAAAAGAAGTTTTAGCATCAGATTCAAATTTTGAAGTTGATGGGTTTTCAGTACTTCCTGACGATTATGAAGATATATTTTCCGGAGAACGCAATCCGGATTTAGATTTAATTCGTGCTCCACAAGCTTGGCAAATTACACGAGGAAGCCCTGATGTATTAGTAGGAGTTGTAGATACTAAAGTAGATTTGAATCATGAAGATTTAATAGGTCAAATTGTGCAAGAATATAGTTTGGGATCAACTAACAATGATTCTCATGGAACAGGAGTAGCTTCTGTAATAGCCGGAAAAACCAATAATAATAAAGGCATTGCCAGTATTGCACATGAAAGCAAGCTAATAACCTCCACCTCAACAGGTTATAAGATGATTGACTCTATAGCGAATATAGAAAACATAAGAGTTATAAATTGTAGTTGGAAACATCCATCTTGTCAATATAATGAAACACATGATTTATTAATTGAAGATATAGTAGCCAATCGAAATGTTTTAGTTGTGGCGTCAGCAGGAAATCGCAGTCAGGGAAGTGGTGATACAGGGGCTTGGTGTTTGGATTCAATAGGAGATAAAAATGGATATGTGTATCCAGCTTCTTATGAATATGCACTTTCGGTAACAGGAGTAGGAAACAGATATCCTATTGGTAATAATCAAACCGAGATAGATCCACA
Organism: Bacteroidota bacterium; assembly: GCA_021793375.1. GTDB lineage: Bacteria > Bacteroidota > Bacteroidia > Flavobacteriales > Flavobacteriaceae > JAJYSO01. Next base: position 12,399 of record JAJYSY010000053.1, read on the forward strand.
AACCGGGAATTCGTATTATCATAAATCTTGGAGAGATGTACATGGTTTTAGACCCAACACAAGTGATCATTCAAGTCAAACACATAATGATAAAGTAGATCTTGCTGCTCCAGGGCAATTAGTTTTAATGGCAACCGATAATTATACAGAGTTTCCCTTAGGTTATATGTTAGGTACAGGCACCTCAGGATCTTCTCCTATTGTAGCTGGAGTAGCGGCTTTGGTTTTTGCAGCTAATCCAGACCTCACAGCTTTACAAGTAAAAGATATTCTAAAAAACACAGCAGATGATATTTATCATATTCCTTATAATCAACCTTATGAAGGATTGTTAGGAACAGGTCGTGTAAATGCTTATCGCGCGGTTATGACTGCTAAATGCATGGCAGATTCAAATTCAAAAACAAATTTAGATTTAATGGTTCGAAATTCTCTTGAAGATTATGGAGTAGAACCTGATACCACTACAGATAGAGTATTTTGGAATAGTCCTGATATATGGGTTCGCAATCAAGATGATGGAAATTATATGTTAGAAAATCAAAATCCTAACTATCATCCTTCAGAACCTAATTATGTATATGTTCGAGTAACCAATCGAAGTTGTATTACTTCTTCTGGTGATGAAGAATTAGAATTATATTGGTCTAAAGCTAATACTTCTTTAAATTGGCCAACACATTGGGATGGTTCTTTATTTGTAGATGGCATTCAAATGGGAGATAAAGTAGGTACTTTATCTATACCTCCATTAGAGCCGGGAGAAGAAACAATTATTAAATTTCCATGGCTTGTACCTAATCCGGAAAACTATGAAGATATTAATGAAGACCCGTGGCATTTTTGCTTATTATCGCGAGTTGTTTCAAGTGAAGATCCAATGACTACCCCAGAAGAATCCTTTATCACCTCAAATGTTAAGCATAATAATAATTTAGGATGGAAAAATGTTACTGTAATAGATTTACCATCAGAAAAACCAAGGTTTTTTGTTGGGGGTGCAGTAGGTGTTAATGATTTCCTAACACAAACTCGCCCCATACAACTTAATTTTAAGCAAGAAAGAAAAAGTTCAGATATTCTATTACATGAAGTAGCAGAAATAAAAGTACATTTAGATTCTAAATTATATAATGCTTGGGAGGAAGGTGGAAAACAAGGCGTGGGTTTTACAGAAAACAATGAAACAATTCTTATTACTGATGATAATGCATTATTAGATAATATTTTACTTTCTCCTCAAGAATACTCTACATTAAGCTTAGAGTTTAATTTTTTAGTGGATGAATTTACAGAAAAGAATAAATTTATTTATCATGTTATTCAAACAGATACAGCAAAAGAAGACCCGGTAGGAGGAGAAGTTTTTGAAATTTATACTGAAGAAAGAGATTCTTTTAAAGCAAAAGCGGGAGAGGATAAAACTATAGAAAAAAATGAAAGTATTACTTTGCAAGCTTCAAACATAAATGAAGATGCTGTTTATAACTGGTATGATGCTTCAGGAAATTTAATTTATACGGGGAATGATTTTACCATTTCTCCTGAGTTTACTCAAAAATATAAATTAGAAGTAATTGCAGATTTAGATGGATATAAAGATTATGATGAGATAAATATTTCCGTCAGTCCATTTTCTTTAACTCAATTAATTCCTAATCCTGCTTCTTCTGATTTACGCGTGCATTACACATTGGATGACACTACAAGCTCAGCTTATATAATGATAGCACATCAAATAACAGGTTCTTCTAATAATTATATATTAGATATTGAAGAAGAATATATTGATTTAGATATCAATTCACTTTCTACAGGAACCTATTCAGTCTTATTAATAGCAGATGGAGAAATAAAAGCCTCTAAAGGATTAGTCAAACAATAAAAACATTTATCATGAAAACAAAACACACAAACATCCAACACTTATTTTTCTTGAGCATAATATTGTGTTTATTATTTCCTTTACAGAAGACATATAGTCAGAGTGATTTTTTTGGAACTTGGCAATTAGAGAAAATAATAATAGACGATCAAGTAACTTCTTATGAAGATTTTGAAACTTATTTGGCAGCATATGGTGAACCAATCTTAGCAAATCAAAACATTGAAAATAATTTGGAAGATACTGCAAGTAATTTTGAAACCTTGTTAGAATATAAAGAAGAAGAATGTTATCTTACAGCCTATAGTTTGCAAACTACTATACTTGACTGGGAATCTTCTTCATTTTTCATAAGCGGAATTCATTGTTTTTTTGATGAATGCCCTCCTAACTCATTAGGAGAAGAATTAAAAAATCTTCATAATTCATTTTACTATTCGGAATCCTCTGAGGGAGAAAAAGAGTTTAATTATTCTGTAACAGAAAACAACAATATTATTCAATTAGAAGTAACAAATAGTCAAGGAGATAAAGCTTATTATTATAATGTTCATTTATCCACCCCTGATTTTGAAATCTTAAGCTCTTCTATTTATCCCAATCCTGTACAAGATCAATTGTTTATTCGTTTAGAAGATATTTCTACAGCTGTAGATATAAAAATCTATGATTTGCAAGGCAGAGTAATCCAAAGTTTTCAAGCAAATCAAAAAGAAACTCCGTTAGATGTTTCTAATTATCATCCCGGAATGTATTTCATTAAACTAACAAATTCTTCTAATCAACAAAAGATGATGAAGTTTATAAAACAGTAATGAACATGAAAGCAAAACACACAAACCCCCAACACTTATTTTTCTTGAGCATAATATTGTGTTTATCAAGCATGTTTTCTTCTTTAAAAACTTATGCGCAGGATAATGAACTATTAGATAAAGTTTGGTATTTATATAAGCTTAATGTAAACGGAACTAAAGTGGATTATCCATTGATAGAAAGTCTTAATGGCAAAGAAAGTACTATAGAGTTTTTAGACAACTCTATAATTCAATTTAGTGGTTGTCCCAGCTTTAGTTACTGTACAATAGAGTATGAGGTTTCTGATAATCAAACATTTATATTCCAAAGTTTAGGATGTTTAGATATGGATTTATGTGAAAATTTCCGATATTACTATCCAGATTACGAAATTTTTGAAGACCTTTTAGCAGAGTTTTATTATTCTATTCTACCTTCCGCAGATACTTCTTCACTACAAAATCTATCTTATACTATAAATGTTGAAAACAATTATTTTAATTTAAAATTAATTAATGAAAATCAAGATGTAGCGTATTACTCAACAGAAAATTTATCCACTCCCGATTTTGAAATCTTAAATTCTTCTATTTATCCCAATCCTGTACAAGATCAATTGTTTATTCGTTTAGAAGATTTTTCTACTGCTGTAGATATAAAAATCTATGATTTGCAAGGCAGAGTAATCCAAAGTTTTCAAGCAAATCAAAAAGAAACCCCGTTAGATGTTTCTAATTATCACCCCGGAATGTATTTCATTAAACTAACAAATTCTTCTAATCAACAAAAGACGATGAAGTTTATAAAACAGTAATGAACATGAAAACAAAACACACAAACCCCCAACACTTATTTTCTTGAGCATAATATTGTGTTTATTGTGCATGTTTTTCTCTTTAAAAACTTATGCACAACATGAAGATTTACTTGATGAAACCTGGTATTTCTATAAAGTAGAAGTAAATGGGAAAGATTTTTTTTATACTGATTTAGATATTAAAAATGAAGATGAGGCGAGAATAGAAATCGTAATAGAAAATGGTTTAGAAGGTGTAATTTTTCCAGGTGGCTGCCCCGGTAGTGGCTGTAGTTATTATATTGAATTTATAGAAAATGAAAATAAATTTACAATAACAGAAGGAGAATGTCTTGCTATAGATTTCTGCACCTACTATAGTGATAATCAAGAATATATAGAAATAGGGAATTATTACAATGGTTTTTATATAAATAATTATGAGCTTATCATTAATTATGATTGGGAAACCATAAATGCTATTCCATTTTTAGTATTTACTGATTCTCAAAATAATAAATTATATTATTCTGCAGAAAATTTATCCACCCCCGATTTTGAAATTTTAAACTTTTCTATTTATCCCAATCCTGTACAAGATCAATTATTTATTCGTTTAGAAGATATTTCTACTGCTGTAGATATAAAAATCTATGATTTGCAAGGCAGAGTAATCCAAAGTTTTCAAGCAAATCAAAAAGAAATTCCGTTAGATGTTTCTAATTATCACCCCGGAATGTATTTCATTAAACTCACAAACTCTTCTAATCAACAAAAGACGATGAAGTTTATAAAACAGTAATGAATATGAAAACAAAACACACAAACCCCCAACACTTATTTTTCT
>JAJYSY010000008.1 GCA_021793375.1 Bacteroidota bacterium
GTTATCCTTTTTTGCATATGACCGGACATGGAAATGTTGTTTTTGATAAAGAAGAAAGAGAAAACTTAAGAAATTATCTTTTAGGAGGTGGTTTTTTACATATTGATGATAATTATGGAATGAATAAATATATCAGAGAAGAACTTAAGAAACTCTTTCCTGAAGAAGAATTAAAAGAACTTCCGGTCAATCATCCTATTTTTTGGAGTTTTTATGAATTTGAAAACGGATTGCCAAAAATACATGAACACGACGGATTGCCACCTCAAGCATTTGGCATTACCATTAAAGACAGATTAGTTTTACTTTTTACATATGAAAGTGATTTAGGAAATGGTTGGGAAGATCAAGAAGTACACAACGACCCGGAAAGCGTACGTTTGGAAGCTTTAAAAATGGGAGCTAATATTATAAAATATGCTTTTGAAAATTAATATTAAAAAATAAACTAACTTTCGCCACTTGATTTAATAAAGCAAAGATTATGAATCCAAAAGTAATTTCATCAGGAATTTTAAGAGCCGTAGGTTCCATCATCGGAATTTTATTGCTTTTTTATTTTTTGTATGAAATCAGATCCATTTTGCTTTATATTGCAATTGCGGCTGTTGTGGCTTTAATTGGCAGACCAATGGTTTATTTTTTTCAAAAAAAACTGAAAATCCCCAATCAATTATCTGTCATTTTCACCCTCTTATTAATCTTTTCTGTACTCACCGGAATTTTAGCTCTTTTCATTCCGGTAATCAATCAACAAAGTGAAAATTTTGCCAGATTAGATATAGAAGAAGTAAAAACAAATCTAAATGCTTTAAATGTTCAACTCAGAGATTATTTAGGATTAGAACAAGTCAATCTTTTTGAGAGTTTAAATATTCCCACCTTAATAGAAGAATATGATTTTAAATCTGTTCCGCTTTTTATGTCTTCTATTTTTGGAAAATTAGGCGCAATCATCATCGGAACTTTTGCAGTGATTTTTATTTCTTTTTTCCTCCTAACAGACAGCAACCTACTCTTAAACAGCTTCTTAGCATTTTCTAAAAAAGAAAATGAAGAACGTTTTAAAAGAGTTTTCAATAAAATTAAACATCTACTTTCAAGATATTTTATAGGAATTTTCTTACAGATTTTTGTCTTGTTTGTGTTATATACTATTCTGCTCTATATTTTTAAAATACAAAATCCTGTTGCCGTTGCTTTTATCTGTGCATTTTTAAACATTGTTCCTTATTTAGGTCCTGTTGTAGCCGGAGTTTTAATGGTGTTTTTTGTGGGTTCCAATCATTTAGGGGCAGATTTTTCTACAGTAATTTTGCCTAATATGCTATATGTTTTAGCCGGATATTTAATTGCACAAGTAATTGACAACTTCATCAATCAACCTTTAATTTTTGGACAAAGCGTAAAATCTCATCCCTTAGAAATTTTTCTTGTCATTTTAATTGCCGGATTATTATTCGGAGTTTTCGGGATGATTATTGCTGTTCCTTCTTACACGGCTTTAAAAGTAATCGCTAAAGAATCTTTAAGCAGATATAAAGTTGTTAAATACCTCACCCGCGGATTGTAAATAATGAATTTAAAAGATTTCCTAAAAAAAGAAGTTCAAGAATTTATAACGCAAAACCTAAAAACCGATCCGGTTAAATTGATTTTGAAAGGAAGTCCTTTTTCCGAAATCGAAATAAAAAAATTAGTAGAACAAATTCAAGCCAAGAAAAAAGCAGAAAAAAAACTTCCTACTTGGTTTAAATCCAATAAAGTTGTTTACCCCCCTCTACTTAATCTTTCTCAGTCTTCTTCAGAAAAAACAGCAGAATATAAAGCAAATTTAATTTCAGGAAAATCCTTAATCGATATCACCGGAGGATTTGGTGTTGACGATTTTTATTTTTCTCAAAAAGTAGATAAAGTAATCCATTGCGAATTAAATCCCTCACTTTCTGCTATAGCTCGACACAATTTCCAACAACTTTCAAATCAACAAAACTGTGATTTTATCATCGGAGATGGTATAGATTTTTTAAATAATTATACAAAAAAAGCAGATTGGATTTATGCAGATCCGGGAAGGAGATCAGCTTTGGGAAAAAAAATATTCAGATTAGAAGAAACTCAACCCAATGTGGTAAAACATTTGAGTTTATTGCAAGAAAAAGCAAAAAACATTCTATTAAAAACCTCTCCTCTATTAGATATTAGTCAAGGAATTCAACAATTAAAAACTGTAAAAGAAATTCATATTGTTGCCGTAAAAAATGAAGTCAAAGAATTACTTTGGATTTTAACCGATAAAAAACCAAAAGAAATTCAAATCCACACCATAAATTTTGATACTTTTAAAAATCAACAATACACTGCTTTTTTAGCTGCAGAAAATCAGCAGGAAATAACTTATTCTACTCCACTCGCCTATTTATACGAACCCAATTCTGCTATATTAAAAGCCGGATTTTTCAAAAATATGGCAGTGGAATTCAAGTTATATAAAATCGCCAAACACACGCATTTATACACTTCAGATGAGTTAGTTGATTTCCCGGGAAGAGTTTTTAAAGTAATAAACATTCTTCCTGTTCATAAAAAACATTTACAAAAAACCGGTATAAAAAAAGCAAATATCTCCACTCGAAATTTTCCGCTTAAACCTGCTCAAATCAAAAAGAAATTCAAGTTAAAAGACGGTGGAAAAACCTATTTATTTTTCACAGAAAATCATCTAAAAGAAAAAATTATCATCCAAACCATCAAGCAAAATCAAGAAAACCAATAGGTTAAATCATGCTTATTCTTTTTTCAGCTAAGGAATAACTATAATTGAGTTTTAAATTGGCATAAATAATCGTATTTTTAACCGCTAAAATATATTGAATGGGTAAAATAATTGCAGTAGCCAATCAAAAAGGAGGAGTGGGAAAAACCACCACCGCTGTCAATCTTGCAGCCGCATTAGGAGTTTTAGAGAAAAAAGTCTTATTAATTGACGCTGATCCTCAAGCTAATGCCAGTTCAGGATTAGGAGTTGATGTAGATAATGTAGAAATCGGAACTTATCAGCTTTTTGAAGAAAATATCAAAGCGGAACAAGCCATCGTTTCTACCAATTCTCCCAACTTGGATATTATTCCGGCACACATAGATTTGGTAGCTATTGAAATTGAATTAGTCGATCAAGAAAAAAGAGAATCCTTATTATTGGAAGCCATCGAACACCTCAAAGATAAATATGAATATATTATCATTGATTGTGCTCCATCTTTAGGATTATTGACGCTAAATGCTTTGACAGCAGCAGATTCCATTATTATTCCTATTCAATGCGAATACTTTGCTTTAGAAGGTTTAGGAAAACTTTTAAACACCATTAAAAGTGTACAAAGATTACATAATCCGGAATTGGAAATTGAAGGTTTATTATTAACCATGTATGATTCCAGATTACGACTTTCTAATCAGGTGGTTGAAGAAGTACGCAAACATTTTGACGAAATGGTATTTAAAACAATCATTCAACGAAATGTGCGTTTAAGTGAAGCACCAAGTTATGGCGAGAGCATTATAAACTATGATGCAAGTAGCCGAGGGGCCAACAATTATTTGAGTTTGGCAGAAGAAATCATAACTAAAAAGGCATAAATTATTATGGCAAAAGCAACAAAGAAAAAGGCGTTAGGAAGAGGACTTTCAGCTTTATTGAAAGATCCTGAGAATGATATTGTTTCTGCAAAAGATAAAAATGCAGATAAAGTAGTAGGAAGCATTGTTGAGTTAGATATTGATACTATTGAAGTTAATCCGCACCAACCACGTACAAGTTTTAATGAAGACACTTTAAAAGAATTGGCTTCTTCCATCAAAGAATTGGGCGTAATTCAACCTATAACTGTCAGAAAACTAAGCTTTAATAAATATCAATTAGTTTCAGGAGAACGCAGATATCGCGCTTCAAAATTAGTAGGGTTAAAAACAATTCCTGCTTATATACGCATTGCCAATGACCAAGAAACTTTGGAAATGGCATTGGTAGAAAACATTCAAAGACAGGATTTAGACCCTATTGAAATCGCTTTGTCTTATCAAAGATTGTTAGAGGAAATAGATTTAACTCAAGAAAGATTAAGTGAACGCGTAGGAAAAAATCGTTCTACAATTTCAAATTATTTGCGTTTATTAAAACTTGATCCCATCATCCAAACCGGGATGAGAGATGGTTTCCTTTCTATGGGGCATGGTCGAGCAATTATCAATATAAAAGATCAAGAAGTTCAGTTGGGAATTTATGAAAAAGTAATTGCAGAAGAGCTTTCAGTCAGAGAAACAGAGAAATTAGTTCGTTCCGTTCAGCAAGGAAAAGATAAAAAATCAGCAGCAAAACCTCCCAAACTAAGCAAAGAAATGAAAGCTGCTGCCAAAGAATTTTCTGATTATTTTGGCGCAAAAATTGATGTAAAAGTCAACAAAAAAGGAAGTGGGAAAATTGTAATTCCATTTTCTTCTGAAGAAGATTTTAAACGTTTGGAAAAACTTATCAACAGTTGAAAAAGCTTTTAACATGTCTTTTATTGACTTGCTTTTTAAGTCATGCTGAAATTTTTGCTCAAGATAGTTTATCTGTGCAAACTGATGCTGTTTCTACCAATCAAAGCATGTTGAAAATCGATTCGAGTTATGAACCTTTACAACCTGCAAAAGCAGCTTTTTATTCAGCTGTTTTGCCTGGTTTAGGACAAGCACACAACAAAAGTTATTGGAAAATCCCCTTGGTTTACGCCGGATTGGGAGGCGGAGTTTATTTTTACATCAAAAACAACGATCAATTTCATAGTTATCGAGACGCTTATAAAAGACGTTTAGCCGGATATGAAGATGATGAATACCAAGGAAAAATCAGTGATGAAGGATTAATTCAAGCTCAAAAACAGTTTAGAAAAAACAAAGAAATCTCTATCTTTTTCACCCTTGTTTGGTATGCTTTAAATATTGTTGATGCTAATGTTGAAGCACATTTAAATCAATTTAATGTTTCTGAAAATCTCTCTGTAAAACCTGATTACAACTTTGATCAGATGTCGGGAAATTCAAACTATGGACTTTCTTTAAACTATAAATTTTAAAAGATGAAAATTGCAATTTTAGGTTACGGAAGAATGGGTAAAATCATTGAAAAACTCGCTCTGAAAGCCAATCATGAAATCGTTTATAAAACTTCTGGAAAAATTGATGAGAAAGCTTTACAAAAAGCAGATGTAGCTATAGAATTTAGTATTGCAGAAGCAGCTTTTAAAAATATTTCCACATGTTTTGAGAATAATATTCCCGTGGTTTCCGGAACAACAGGATGGTTAAAAGATTATGAAAAAACGATAAATCTATGCAAAGAAAAAAATGGTAGCTTTTTATATGCTTCTAATTTTAGTGTAGGCGTAAATCTGTTTTTTACTTTAAATAAAAAATTGGCAAAAATGATGGATAATCAATCTGAATATCAGCTTGAAATGGAAGAAATCCATCACACTAAAAAAAGAGATGCTCCCAGCGGAACAGCTATTACTTTGGCCGAAGGAATCATTGCAAACTCTCATAAAACAAATTGGAAATTAGTTAAAAACCATAAAGAGAAAATCCCTTCTGAAATTATTCCGATAACTGCAAAAAGATTGGAAGATGTTAAAGGAACACATAAAGTTGAATACAAATCTGAAATAGATTCCATAGAAATAAAACACACTGCTTACAGCAGAGAAGGTTTTGCTAAAGGCGCTATTTTAGCAGCTGAATTTATCGCAGATAAAAAAGGAATTTTCAACATGCAGGATGTACTTCAAAATATAATATAATTGGTATTTTTGTAATTTATATTTTACAAATATATCATTTGATATAAAAACAAATCTCATGACAATATTACAGTGGTTTATATTCTTTCTTTTCATTCAAGTTATCCATTTTTTAGGAACTTGGAAACTTTATGTAAAAGCAGGACGCCAAGCTTGGGAAGCTGCCATCCCCGTTTATAATGCAGTTGTTTTAATGAAAATCATCAACCGTCCGGTTTGGTGGGTGATTTTATTGTTTATTCCCATCGTAAATCTGATTATGTTTCCGGTGATTTGGGTAGAATTAGCAAGGAGTTTCGGAAAAAATTCTACTATAGATACTTGGCTGACAATCTTAACTTTAGGTTTGTATTTATATTATATCAATTATGCCGCAGATGTTGAATATATTGAAGACAGGAGCTTAAAACCAAGAACAGCTGCAGGAGAATGGATAAGTGCTATTTTATTTGCAGTTGTTGCCGCTACTATTGTTCATAATTATTTCATTCAGCCTTTTACCATTCCCACTTCTTCTTTAGAAAAAACCTTGCTGGTCGGCGATTTTCTTTTTGTCAGCAAAATGCACTACGGTGCAAGAACACCTGAAACCACAGTAGGTTTTCCTATGGTCCACGACACTATTCCAGTGTTGGGCGTAAAATCTTATTCCGAAAAACCAAAATTACCTTATTTCCGTTTTCCGGGTTTTCAAAAAATTAAACACAATGATATTGTTGTTTTCAATTGGCCGGTAGATACTGTTCCGTATTTTGGATATAAAGGAAATAAATCCTTTGATAAACCGGTAGATAAAAAATCAAATTACGTAAAAAGAGCAGTAGGTTTACCAGGAGATTCTTTGTCTATTGTAAATGGAGATTTGATGATTGATGGAGAAATTTTACCTTTCCCCGAGCGCGCAAAACCACAAATGTCTTATTTGGTGAAAACAAAAGGAGATAACTTTAATATGAGATATCTCTATGAACATTATGATTACACTGAAAGAGCTATTTATCCGCAAGGAAAAAACACCTATCTGTTTGTTGCCTTAACAGAAGAAAATGCAAGGAAATTAGAAAACAATCCCAATGTTGCTTCCATAAAAAAAGCAATCACCCCAAAAGGAGAAAAATCTGATGTTTTTCCGACTTCTAACGCTTTGAATTGGAATGGAGATAATTATGGTCCGATTTATATTCCTGAGAAAGGAAAAACTGTAGAAATCAACAAACAAAGTCTTCCTTTTTATAAACGTATTATAGAAGTTTATGAAGGAGAAGAAATGGGAATTGAACAGAAAATAAGTTTTAAAGAAGATGAAATTCTACTCAATGGAAACCCTATAGATTCTTATACTTTTAAACAGGATTATTATTATATGTTAGGAGACAACAGACATAATAGTGAAGACAGCAGGCATTGGGGATATGTTCCTGAATCTCATATTGTTGGAAAACCTGTTTTTGTATGGATGAGTTTAGACAAACACGGAAAAAATTTCTTTGATAAAATTCGTTGGGACAGAATGTTTACTTCGGTAAATGGAAAGGGAGAACCCACTTCTTATTTACCACATTTCTTGATTGGATTTGTAATTGTAATAGGGATTTCTATTTTCAGAAAAAGAAAAAAATAAGCATTTTTAATATGGAAAAAGCAGTTATCCATCCGGGATATTTTTTTCCGATAGATTTATTTGCTGTTTATGTAAATGCAGAAGAAATTCTTTTGGAAAATCATGATAATTACCAAAAACAAACCTATAGAAATCGACAATATATTTACGGAGCAAACGGAAAATTATTGTTGAATATTCCTATAGATAATACCGAGCGCAGAAAAGGAAAAGAAAAATATAAAGAAGTAAAAATAGAAAATGATTACAGCTGGCAAAGAACGCATTGGCGATCTTTAAAAAGTGCTTATCTCAGCTCTCCTTTTTTTGAATTTTATCAAGATGATTTACAAGAATTATATGAGAAGAAATTCACTTATTTAATCGATTTTAACCACGCTTGTAGAAGTGTTTTAAATGCTTGTTTGCAAATCGATAAATCAGAAAAGTTTACTACAGAATTTTCAACTGTTTATCAAGATCATATTTTTGACGCCAGAGAACTCATTAAAGCTAAACGAAAATCCGCTGTAGATTTACCTGTTTATGATCAAGTTTTTCAAGAAAAACACGGATTTATTTCAAATTTATCTGTTTTGGATTTACTTTTTAATAAAGGTCCGGAAAGCTTAAGTTATTTATCAAAACTTCAATTTTCTATATCTAAACCTTCTATTTGAACAGCAATCGGATAATGATCTGAAAGTTTTTCTCTGTAAGTTGTAAAATCTACAATTTTATATTTTGGATCAACCAAAAAATAATCTATTCTCAAAGGAAGAAAATCATCCATCATAAAAGTATAGCCCAAACCTTTTCCTTTTTCTTTAAAAGCATCATTTAAATTTGCTGTCAACTTTCTATAAGCATAAGAAAAAGCAGTGTTATTCATATCTCCTGCAACAATATTAGGATAAGGAGATTCTGCCAAAGCTGTTAAAAACATTTCTGCTTGATCTTGTTGAATTTTAAAAGATCCTCCCATTTTTTTGGTGAGTTCTTTTCCTTTTTCCTTATCTAAATTTCGTAAATCTTGATCAATTTTATGACTTTGCAAATGCATATTAAAAACGCGAAGTGTATCTTCTTTAACAACAATATCTGCATAAATTACATTATTCCCGGTATTTTTAAAATCTAAAGACCCTTTATTGATGATGGGATATTTTGATAAAATAGCTTGCCCCATTCCTTTGGCTATTATTTTTTTATAAGTGTGCGGAAACGCTGAAAAATCAATTTCTCCGGAAGCATATTCCTGAATGCAAACTACATCTGCGGATTCTTTTAGTATAAAATCTTTAATTTTCTGCGGAATATCCTTGTCTTCCATCCAATCATAACGATTGAATTGTCGAACATTATAACTCATCATTTTAAGACTTTCTTCTGAAGAAATTCTCTCTTCAGATTTAAACTTATAAAGGGCAGAAAGATGATTAAATCCTATTAATAAGATAATTAAGGACAATAAAAATTGTCTTCTCATTCTGAGGAGCCAATACAAACAAAACAGGAGATTTACCGCAATTAAAACCGGCATTCCCAAACTCAGAAGTGAAATATAAGGAAAAGAATTTGGAGGTATAAAAGGCAACACATAAGCTAAAAGCAGTAATAATGCTGCAATAGAATTAATGAAAAACAAGAATTTACCTAATAACCCAAGCTTTTTCATATTTAATCTTTTCCGGCATTAAATAAGAAGTCTTTTTCTTCTTTGCTTAAGCTTTCGTAACCGTTTTTACTTATTTTATCTAAAATCTCATCGATTTTTTTCTGTTTTTCTGCTTGGTCAGATTTTGAGGTTTGCGCACTAAAAGGACCTCTTTTTCCACTTGGTTTACGTTTGTTTTTATAAACTTTTTTAAAAGGAGTAGCTTTCTTTTTCTTTGAAAAAATTCCGCTGATATTATCCATTAATTTTTCAAACCATGCTCCGATATCTCTTCCTTGAGCTAATTGAGTGGTATAAAAATATCCTAAAGCAGCTCCGCCCAAATGTGCGATATGTCCACCCGGATTTTCTACGGGAATCATCACAAAATCTTTGATGACAAAAAATGCTGCAATCCACCAAAGCTTAATGTTAAACATAAAAAACCTAAGCATCATGTGAGGAGAATAAGCTGCCACACCCACCAAAATTGCCATAACGGAAGCTGAAGCTCCCACCAGTGTGTAGTTTTTTCCATCGGCAAAAACCGGAAAGATATTATAACTCGCCAAAAAGAAAACTCCTCCTGCTATTGCTCCTAAAAAATAATAATTCAGCAAGCGTTTTGGAGAAAAAAATGTCAAGAAAAATCTTCCTGAAAAATAAAGAATAATCATATTGGACAAAATATGCCAAAAATCGGCATGCAAAAATGCATAAGAAATAATTGTCCAAGGTTTATAAATAAACTCTGATAATTGTCGGGGTAAAATCAGCCAATCTCTAATTAAATCTAACCATCCTTCAGCTTGAAAGAGAAAGCTTACCACCCGAAGTAAAATAAAAATTACAAAAACTAACACATTGATGGCGATGAGTTTTTCTGTCATCCCCGCCATATTGTATTGGTGTTGTATTTTATCTCTAAAATTCATCAATTCCAGCGATTTTGATTATGTTGATTTCTTTTCCAATACCACAAAGTAATAAATCCGATAACTGCTCCGCCCACGTGTGCCCAATGTGCAGTGTTTGAAGGCCCTAATATTGCTGCTCCTGTAATTCCTGAATATACTTCAAGCACAAAATATCCTCCGATAAGGTATTTGGCTTTAATCGGAATAGGAACAAAGAACAAGTATAAAGGCAAATTGGGATAAAGCATTGCAAATCCGGCTAAAATACCAAACACAGCTCCTGATGCACCCACCATTGGCGTTAAATAAGTTCCAAACATGGCTTTCACCAAATCTCCATTTGCTTCTTCAGGAATGGGAACACTATATTCTCCTTTTTGAACCCATTGCGAATATGCATCATCCAACAACTCGTGAATAGCTTCAGAAGACATTCCGGCGTCTGCCAAAGTTTGCACCCCCATATTATAGTTATAATAGCTGAAAATCAGTTGTAAAGCCACTGCTCCAAATCCGGCAGAAAAGTATAAAAATAAGAATTTTTTCTGTCCTAAAGATTGTTCCATTATGCTTCCAAACATCCATAAAGCAAACATATTAAAGAAAATATGCATGGTGGAACCGTGCATAAACATATGAGAAACAATTTGCCAGATTTTAAAGTTTTCATTTAAAGGAAACCACAATGCAAAATGCTTTATAGCTTGAACTCCTAACAATTCACTTCCTAAGAAAAATAAAACGTTAGCAATTAATAGTGTTTTTACGATTTCCGTTATTCTATCCATTTACATAAATTTTTTGTCTAAGTCTTCTGCGTTCAATCGAATAAAAACAACTTCATTTTCCGGAGTTACTCCGGGTTCTTTACAAGCAAAAAGTCTGTTGACAATTGAATTTTGCTCCTCCGGATTTAAAACTGTTCCGCTTTTAATTGCGGTGTTTTTTGCTAATGATTCTGCTAATATTCGAGTGTGCTGATTTTCTTGCTTAGGAATATTTTGTTCTAAATCTGCTAATACTTCATCCAAAACCAAAGCTACTTCACTTTCTGAAACCATGGTGGGAATTCCACAAATTTTCACTTCTTCTTCTGTTATTTTTTCAAAATCAAATCCTATTTGCTCTAAAGAATTTTTGACTTCTTTTAGCATTTTAATTTCCGGTAAAGAAAATTTTAATACTAAAGGAAATAACAACTGCTGACTTAAGGTTGCTTCAACAGTAATGCTTTTTAAAAACTCTTCATATAAAATTCGATAATGCGCACGGTTTTGATGAATGACCAACATTCCGCCTTTAATTGTACTGACGATATATTTTTTTTGCAACTGAAACATTCCTTGTTGCGTATCTTCAATATTTCCTGAAAATAAATCTCCGGTAATCTCTTCGCTTTCAAATTCTATATTGGAAATTCCTGAAGAATCTTTAGGATTTAATCCTGTATAAAGACTTTCCCAATCTTTTTGTTTTGGTTTTGAAGTAGGAAAAGAAGCATGACTTCCTTTGCTAAAGCTTTCTTGCTTAAAAGGGTTAAAGTTTCTATCCACTTCTACTTTAGGCATTTCCGGGTTTTTATCTTTATAATGATAAGGCGTATCCAAATCCGGATTATGCGAAAAATCTAAAGAAGGCGTAATATCAAACTGCCCCAAACTATGTTTTACAGCTGAGCGTAAAATGGCATAAATTGCATGTTCATCATCAAACTTTATTTCTGTTTTGGTAGGGTGAATATTGATATCTATAGATTTTGGATCTACTTCTAAAAACAAAAAATAAGCCGGGTATTTTTTGTCTTGCAACAAACCTTCATAAGCTGCATTGATTGCGTGATGTAAATATCCGCTTTTGATAAATCTATTGTTGACAAAAAAGAATTGTTCTCCTCTTGTTTTTCTGGCAAATTCAGGTTTTCCTACAAAACCTTTAATATTTACCACTTCTGTTTCTTCTTCTACGGGAACTAACTTTTCATTTGTTTTTCCGCCAAAAATCGCTACAATTCTTTGTCTTTGATTTGCTTTTGGCAATTGAAAAAGTTCATTATCATTATGATGTAAAGAAAATGTTATTTGAGGATGAGCTAAAGCCACTCGATGAAATTCATCAATGATATGACGCATTTCTACCGCATCTGATTTTAAGAAATTTCGTCTTGCAGGAATATTAAAAAATAAGTTTTTAATGCTCACCATAGTTCCATTTGGCGTCACACAAGGTTCTTGAGAAATCACTTCACTTCCTTTCAATAAGAGATGAGTTCCTATTTCTTCATCTGCTTTTTTAGTTTTTAAATCTATGTGAGCAATCGCTGCAATAGAAGCTAATGCTTCTCCACGAAAACCTTTTGTTTTTAAGCTGAATAAATCATCTGCTACTTTTATTTTTGAAGTTGCATGTCTTTCAAAAGATAATCTGGCGTCGGTGATGCTCATTCCTATCCCGTTATCAGAAACTTGAATTAATGTTTTTCCTGCATCTTTAACCAACAAATTAATCTGCGTTGATTTTGCGTCAATCGCATTTTCCAACAGTTCTTTTACGACAGAAGCCGGTCTTTGAACCACCTCTCCTGCAGCAATTTGGTTAGCAACATGGTCAGGTAAAAGTTGAATGATATCACTCATTTAAAAAAATAAAATCACAATGAAAAAATTGATAAGTCAAAATCGATAATCCACAAAAAGATAAAAATCAATATGGCAATAATATATATTATTCTTTTATTGATTTCTCTGTTTTTTCGATTTCTACTATTTACACGCGCTTCTTTCCAATGAGCTCCAAAGTCTGTAGCATTTGGCGTATCTCGATATCTATGGAAAGTTGAAGTATCAAAATCAAAAGTTTTCTCTTCTTCTTTTCCTTTATAATATCTTGGAGTATAATTATATCTCCTATTCTCTCGTTTTTTAAATCTATGGAAAACAAGTTTCATAACAACAATTGATTTAGATTTTGGCGTAGTAATAAGTTCCAAAATTAATCAATTTTAATTGGAATAACTATTTTAATCCAATTTATCAATGTTGTTGAGATTTTTTCAGAAAGTTCTTATTCTGTATCTTTTCTAAGCTGTGCCATTTTGATGGCTACCACAGCAGCCTCTGCGCCTTTGTTTCCGTGTTTTCCTCCGGATCTGTCAATGGATTGTTGTTTGGTATTATCTGTTAAAACACAAAACACCACAGGAATATCTGATTGAATATTTAAGTCTTTAATTCCTTGTGTTACGCCTTCGCAAACAAAGTCAAAGTGCTTGGTTTCTCCTTGAATTACATTTCCTATAGCAATAATAGCATCTAATTCTGTGTGGGTTTCTTGCATTTTTTTACAACCGTAAATCAATTCAAAACTCCCGGGAACATTCCAACGAATAATGTTTTCCTCTTTTACTTGATTTTCAAAAAACACTTCCAATGCTCCTTTACACAGATTTTCTGTGATGTCTTCATTCCATTCAGAAACCACCACACCAAACTTAAAGTCTTTTGCTTCGGGTAAACTTTCTTTATCGTATTGAGATAAGTTTTTTCCTGCAGTTGCCATAGTTTCTAAGTATTTTTATGATTCTGCTATTCCTAAATACACCTGTGCTCTTTCTGCTTCTTTTGAATCGGGATACTCTTGTTCAATACGTTTCAATAAAGTTTTTGCTTTATCTTTTTTGTCAAGTTCAAGCGCTGTCATTCCGGCTTTTAAAAGATATTTTGGAGTTGTAAATGAATTTGTTCTGATACTTGCTGCTTCTTCATAATATTTCAAAGCATTTTCCGGTTGTTTATTTTCCATAAAAGCATCTCCGATAGCTCCTTTTGCTACAGCCGGATAAAATTCATCTTTGCTGGAGAATTTCTCTAAATGATTAACTGCTTTTTTGTATTCTCTTAATTTCAAATAGGCCATTCCGGCAGAGTAATTTGCCAAATTAGCTGCATCTGTTCCTTTATAATTATCAATAATATCAAGCAATCCATATCCTCCAGAACCATTAAGTGCTTTTAAGAAAAGCGTGTCTCTGTCCGGCCCGGCATCAACTTGCATGGCGCGATTAAAGTAATCAAGCGGTCCGCTCATTTCTTTCACCGCCTCTTCTTGTTTGGGTTGAACCACAAATCCGTCGTAAGCTAAATATCCTAAAACTCCTACAACAATGACGCCTATCACTGTAAATATTGCATTTCTGTTTGTTGCTACCCATTCTTCAAACTTTGATGCACCAGTGTCAAGTGATCCAAAAACTTTAGCAGTTGTAGATTCTTCTTCAATTCTATCTTCTCTGCTTTTTTTCTTTCTACCGTCTTTCTTATAAGTTGCCATATTTTTTTGCATATTGAAGTCGCAAAAATAGTATATTTATTTTTATTTAAAAGTTTATTTCAACGTTTTATTTTTTATTTGCTTTATATAAACTTTAAGAGTTAATTTTAAAAGCTTAGTTTCTTTATTTCTTAAAGCTATTTTATAAGAAAATCAACTGCTTTCACCTTATCAAACATAAATTTCATTTCTAACATTAAAGATAAAAACAGCACTTTTTTTTAAGTCTTTTTACCAAAGCTTTTATGTATTTTTGAAATTTTCAATGCTGAATTTAAAATTTTCAATTGAAAACAAATTATTTTAAAAACAGCAGATGAATTTCAATAACATGACGAAAACACAACAAATTCTTACCAAAAAAGATAGAGAGAAGCTTTATAAACTTCATCGTCATGCACAAGTAAATATGTGGGTAGGAATAATCCTTACCAGTTTTTTAGGATATATAAGTTATCTTTTCATCCGTTTGATTTATGATGAAATTCGAAGCACACGTTATACCATAAAAGATGCTGAAATTATTGATTTAACTTTGTTGATATTGATTTTTGCTGTACTTGCATTAATGATGGTTTGGTTTACCATATTCGCTTTTCAGCGGATGTTTTTATCTTATCGGAAAAAAGCAATTTTGTTTAAAAAAGATAAATTAAACGATAAAAAAGAAATCATCAGAGGAAGATTAATAGGAGCAGAAAACCGCAGACAAGGATTTAATTTCATATTTGCTAATGGAGAAAGAATCTCTGTTGATTTTGGATATTTAATTTCAGGAGGATACAGCATCACCAATGCTATAATTTTAGCTCCAACTGAAATAGAAATCAGCAGACTTCCTAATTCTTCATTGAGTTTTGGTTTGAAATACCTCAATTACCAAGAGCAAAAACAAAAAATAATACAAGGAACAGAAAAACAATATGAAATTTCCGGAATGATTACTCTTGCTTTTATTTTTGAAGTAGGTTTAAGATACAAATACAAAGGAATAATTAAATTAGATCGCCCGCAAATGCTTGTGCTTGTTGGAAATCAACCTATAAAATTAGTCGCCGGAGAATTACCAAAACCGGGAATTTACACCCAACAGCGTTTAACTGAATACTCTAATATAGATCTCTGATTTTTAGAAATCAACCGATTTATTTTTTATCATAGAATTTTATCTTCAAATAGAGACAATACTATTTGTTTTAAGGAAGTTTTCCTCAAGATTTTATGTATTTTTGACTTCCTCAAAACTTAATCTGTTTTAGTTCAACTCAAGATGTATTTAAAAACATTAGCTTTAATCAATTATAAGAATTTTGAAAATCAAAAGTTTGATTTTGATCCAAAAATCAATTGTTTAGTTGGCGAAAACGGAGTTGGAAAAACCAATGTTTTAGACAGTATTTATCATTTAGCTTACGGAAAAAGTTATTTCAATCCCATCAACAAACAAAACATCAATCATCAAGCAGATTTTTTTGTGATTGACGGTATGTTTTCCAAAGGAGAAAAACCCGAACAAGTTGTAGTAAGCGTAAAGAAAAATCAGAAAAAAATCATCAAGAGAAATGGAAAAGCTTACGATCGATTAAGAGAACATATTGGTTTAATTCCGGTGGTAATTATTTCTCCTGCTGATCGAGATTTAATCACAGAAGGCAGCAGCAACCGCAGAAAATTCATGGATGGAATTATTTCGCAAAGCAATCCCGATTATCTGCAAGCACTTTTAAGATATAACAAAGCGCTTTCGCAAAGAAATGCTTTATTAAAATATTTTGCAGCAAATCAAACTTTCAACAGAGATAATTTAGAAATTTATAACGCTGAAATGTTTTCCAGTGGAGCAATCATCCACCGCGAACGAAAAGAATTTATAAAAGCCTTCACTCCTATATTTAAAAAGCGTTATGCAGATATCAGCAATGATAAAGAAGAAGTAAATCTGGTTTATAAAAGTCAACTTTTTGACACAGAATGGAAAGTTCTTTTTGAAGAGAATTTACAAAAAGATATGATTTTGCAATATTCAGGAAAAGGAGTCCACAGAGATGATTTATCTTTAAAAATAAAAGATTTTCCGGTAAAAAAATATGGTTCTCAAGGACAGCAAAAAACATTTCTTATTGCTTTAAAATTAGCACAATACGATTTCATCAAAGAAGAATTAAGCACCAAACCCATTCTTTTGTTAGATGATATTTTTGATAAATTAGACGAAAAAAGAGTTGCACAACTCATCGCTTTGGTAACCAAAGATGATTTAGGACAGATTTTTATTAGTGATACTCACAAAGAACGAACAGAAAATGTTGTAAAAGCAAGTTCTGATTCTTATAATATGATAAATTTATAATCATGAAAAAGAAAATACTTTTTAGCGGATTAATTTTAATTGCTTTTTTATCTTTCAGTTGTAAAGATAATACACAAAACCTCAGCGATGAAGATATTGTTGAAAACCTCAACGGATATTGGAAAATCGATAAAGTGGAACGAGCTGAATTTAACGATATCAGAGAATATAAATTCAGCACTTATGCAGAATATATTGAAGTGGATTCTAATTTAGAAGGGTTTAGAATTAAACTACAACCTCAATTAGACAGCACTTTTAAAAAATCTTCAAATCCGGAGAACTTAGTGATTAAAAAAGAAAACGACAGTTTGCACATGCATTACGAAACTCCTTTGGATGAATGGAAAGAAACTTTAATTTCTTTAGATAAAGATGAGTTTTCTGTAGAAAATGAAAGAGGTTTTGTTTATACTTATAAAAGATTTGAAAGCTTAAAAAAAGAATTGGAAGCACATGAATAAAGATAAAAAAGAACTGCAAACTATTGGCGATCTTCTTCAGAATTTTGTAAAAGACAATCGGCGTTTAGAACATGGATTAAACGAGCTGAATATTCAAGAAGTATGGAATTCAGAAATGGGACCGGCAATAAAAAAATATACTACCAATATTAAATTAAGCAGAGAAACTTTATATGTGCAATTAAATAATTCTGTTTTAAGGGAAGAGTTGAGTTATGGAAAACCAAAAATCATTAAAATGCTCAACGAAGCTCTAAAAAAAGATTTGATTAAAAAATTAGTTTTGAGATAAACTGATTTTTTCTGGTTTCATCATAAAAACAAAAGCCCGGATAAAAATTTATCCAGGCTTTTTTAATTTCTTTTCTAAATTAATTTCTTAGAATACATTCTTTTGGGCAAAATGAAAACTTCCTTCAATTGCAGCGTTTTCATCACTATCACTTCCGTGAATAGCATTTTCTCCAATAGAAGCTGCATATTTTTTACGGATAGTTCCCTCTGCTGCTTCTTCAGGATTGGTTGCTCCAATTAAAGCTCTGAAGTCTTCTACAGCATTATCTTTTTCTAAGATTGCCGCCACAATTGGACCACGAGTCATATACTCTACTAATTCTCCAAAAAATGGACGTTCTTTATGGATTGCATAAAATTGTTCTGCTTCCATTTTAGACATTTGCGTCATTTTCATCGCAACAATACGAAATCCTGATGCAGTAATCTGATCTAAAATCGCACCGATATGTCCTTTCTCTACCGCGTCGGGCTTGAGCATTGTAAAGGTTTTATTTCCTGCCATGCTTAATAATTTTATATTTTCGGCAAATGTAAACATTTATATATACAATCCGAACTTTTATTTATCTTGCTTGCTTTTTAGTTATATTTTTTTTGCATTTTGCAAACTCAAAAATATTAATTGTATCTTCGCACATCATGGATGAAAGACAACTTAACACTTTAAAAACTCTTTTAGAAAAACCTAAAAAAATAGCCGTCATTCCACACCGAAACCCGGATGGAGATGCGATGGGATCTACTTTGGCTTTGCAGTTTTTCTTAGAAAAATTAGGACATTCCGTTACTGTAATTTCTCCCAACAGTTTTCCGCATTTCTTAGATTGGTTGCCCAAAAGTGAAAATGTTGTTTTATTTGATCAAGAAAATAAAAAAGCAAATCAACTGCTCGAACAAGCAGATATTATTTTTACTTTAGATTTCAATTCTTTTTCAAGAACCGGAAAAGAAATGCAAAGTGTTTTAGAAAAAATAAACACTACTTTTATTATGATCGATCATCACCAACAACCCGATGATTATGCTGAATTTATGTTTAATAAAACCAACACCTCTTCTACTTGCGAATTGGTTTATGAATTCATTCATCTATTAAACAAACCCAATCTAATCGATAAAGCCATTGCCACTTGTTTATATGCGGGAGTGATGACAGATACCGGAAGTTTTAGATTTCCATCCACCTCAAGCAACACCCATCGAATGATTGCACATTTAATAGATGAAGGTGCAGATAATTCCTTAATTCATCAAAATATTTTTGACACCAAATCTCCTGATCAATTAAAATTATTGGGAACAGCTTTAAATAATTTACATATTTTAAAAGAATACCAAACTGCTTATATCAGTCTTTCTCAACAAGAATTAGACGAACACCATTATAAGAAAGGAGATACAGAGGGAATTGTAAATTACGGATTATCTTTACAAGGAATTATTTTTGCAGTAATCTTTATTGAAAATCAAGAAGAAGAAATCATAAAAATCTCTTTCAGATCAAAAGGAGATTTTGATGTCAATACTTTTGCAAGAGAAAACTTTAATGGCGGCGGGCACAAAAATGCTGCCGGAGGAAGAAGTTTTAAAAGCTTGCATCACACGATTTCAGATTTTGAAGAACTCTTAAAAAAATACAGTAAACAACTGAAAATCAAAGCATGAAAAATCTGATTATCTTACTTTTATTACTCACCACAATTTCTTGTCAAAAACCTGAACCAAGAAGTCCTATTGTAAAAAGATCTGGGCAGTTTTTGAAAAAATCCAGTATTAGAAACAAAGCTATTCAAGCCAAACAAGAAGAAAAAATCATGGAAATTATAGAAAAAGATTCCATAAATATCTATCACACTTCTTCTAATGGATTTTGGTACACTTATCAAGAAAAAAATAATAAAGATACGCTGACGCCCGATTTTGGTGATATTGTTTATTTTAAATATGATATTTCCACTTTAGAAGGAAAACCTATTTATACCCAAAAAGAAATTGGAAATCAACGCTATAAAATGGATAAAGAAGATCTCATCAGCGGATTAAGATTAGGTTTAAAACTAATGAAAGAAGGAGAAACCATTACCTTTTATTTTCCTTCTTCTGTTGCTTATGATTATTATGGCGATGAAAACAAAATCGGACATTACACCCCGATTCGCTCAACAGTTACTTTGGATTCAATAAAAATTAACTAATAAAAAACAACTCTAAAAACAATAAATACACTATGAAAAAACAAAATTTATTTATTGCATTTATTGTCGTATTAACGACTATTGCTTGCAAAAAAGGAGAGCAATACGATTTGCCTGATGGAATTTATGCCAAATTTGACACCAATCACGGAAATTTTATTGCCGAATTAAATTATGACAAAGCTCCTGTTACAGTGAGTAGTTTTGTTTCTCTTGCAGAAGGAAACAACACTAAAGTTTCTGAAGAATACAAAGGAAAAAAATATTTTGATGGATTAAAATTCCATCGTGTTGTTGAAGGATTTGTCATTCAAGGAGGAGATCCGGAAGGAACAGGTCAAGGTGGACCCGGATATCAATTTCCAAATGAAACAGATACCGGATTAAAACACGATTCTAAAGGTGTTTTATCTATGGCAAATGCTGGTCCGGACACCAATGGAAGTCAATTTTTTATCACTTTAGCTGAAACTCCAATGTTGGATGGCGGATATTCTGTTTTCGGAAAAGTAATTGAAGGACAAGAAGTTGTTGACGCTATCGGAAAAGTAGAAGTTCAGCCTAACGATATGCCCAACGAAGATGTAATTATGAATTCTGTAGAAATCATCAGAATTGGAAAAGATGCCAAAAAATTTGATGCGCCAAAAGTTTTTGAAGAAAGCCTTGCTGCAGCAGAAAAAGAAGAGGAAGAAGAATTGGCTAAGATGAAAGAAGAACTCAACAAATTGGCAGAAGGATATGAAGAAACCAGCAGCGGATTGCGCTATAAAATAACAAACAAGGTTGAAGGTGCTAAAAAACCTCACGCCGAAGAAATTGTTCATGTTTATTATGAAGGGAAACTTCCTGACGGAAAGGTTTTTGACAAACGTTTAGAAAAAGACGGTCAAGAACCGATTAGCTTTCCTTTGGCAACCGGACGTGTTATTCCGGGATGGGATGAAGGTGTTCAGCTTTTAGGAGAAGGAGAATCTGCAAGATTTATTATTCCTCCGCATTTAGCGTATGGAGACAGAGGAGCCGGTGGGGTAATTCCTCCAAATGCAATCTTAATTTTCGATGTTACTTTAGCTAAAATCGGAGAATAATCTCTTCAAAAAATCTATATAAAAAAAGCTGCTCGACAAAAAACGAGCAGCTTTCTCTTTTCTCTACAAAAAATATTTTATTTAAAAATACTTCCTATTTCTTTTTTCAGTTCATCTTTAGTCTTTCCGGTTTTCTCTTGGATTTTCCCTAACATTTCATCAAATTTCCCTTCTGTGAATTGCAAATCATCATCGGTAAGTTCACCGTATTTTTGCTTTAATTCTCCTTTAATTTGATTCCATTTTCCTTTTAAAATATTTAAATCCATAGTTTATGTTTTTTAGGTTATGGATAAATATAATAATTTAAATCGAATCTTAATTTATATTTATTACTATATTAACGTTAAATTTATGAAGAAAACTATTTTTACTCTTCATTTTTTTCAGTTTTCATCTTTCCTAATTTTTCAATATTTTCTTCATTTAAAATAGAAACTCCTTTTTGTAAAAGCAAACTATTAGGAAAAGTAATAATTTCTTCTTCCAAGGTTTTTATCACTACATGAAAAGCTCTTATCTCTTCTATTCTTCCGCATAAAGGATGGTCTCCTTCATGGATTTTAATAAAATCCCCTATCTTATACGGAAAAGTAAAAAACATAATTATTCCACTGGTGATATTACTCAATATTGACCATTGCGCAAAAAATGCAATTCCGATTACTGCGAAAATAGAAGATAGAAAAAGTCCTAAATCTTGAAAATTTATACTCCAGATAAAAAGTAAGCAAATCAAGAAAATAAAAAACGATAATATATTTACATATTGAACAATCAAAGAAGTTCTTACTTGAAACAATTCAAGTTTTTTAGCAAATTTTCGAATTAATTTTATTGTTGTTTTTCTTATGATAAAAATAATTCCGAAAGCGATTAAAGTATAAATCAACTTTTCAAAATCGATAGTAAGACCTTCTAAATTCATAACTATTAATAAGAATGATTTTATAAAAATATCAAAGATTTAAAGATTAAATACGTAAAAACAATTATTTTTCCTTATTCTTAATTTCTCTATGCAAAAGATGATTATCAAAACCTTTAAGCTTTTAACTGCTTTAATTCTATGTGTTTTTCTCTTCAGCTGTGGTGCTGCAAAAGTTGATAAAAATACTTCTTGGGAAGTAAAATTTTTAGATGAATATATTATTCCGGCAAACCAAGAGTTTGAAAACACAAAAATCGGCGGACTTTCTGATTTAGATTATGATGGAAAGTTTTTTTATACCATCTGCGATTTACCCTCTTCGCCCAGAGTTTATAAGTTTCACATTCTCCTCAATCAACAAAAAATCGATACTGTTATTTTTGATGAAGTCATAAAAATCAACAGAAAATCCAAACTCGCCAAAACAAAATTCTGGGATTCAGAAGGATTGATTTATGATCAAAAAAACCATAATTTTATCATCAGCAGCGAGGGTTCAATAAAGAAAAATAAAAATCCTTTTATAGCTGTAGTAAATACCGAGGGCGATTTTTTAGAAGCCTACAAAATCCCGGAGTATTTTAAAGCAAATGCAGAAAAAGGTTTACGAAATAATGGAGTTTTTGAAGGTTTGAGCAAAAGTTATGATAAAAAAGGAATTTGGGCTGCCACAGAGCTTCCCATGAAAAGAGACGGAGGAAAAGTAAAATTATATAAAACAAAATCTCCTATAAGAGTAACTTATTTTGATGAAAACCTGAAAGTAGATAAACAATGTTCTTATACTTTAGATCGATTGAGAAAAATTCCGTTGCTTCCTTTTGGATGGAGCGGAGTTAGTGCTATTTTAACTTATGATGATCATAAGTTTCTGTTTTTGGAAAGATCTTTTTCTGCCGGATATGGCAGTCGTGGAAATCGTGTAAGACTTTTTGATGTGAATGCAGAAAAAGCTACAAATACTTTAGAAATTGACAAAATAAAAGGAAAAATACACAAAGAAGTTATTCCTGCTGAAAAGAATCTTATTTTTGATTTTAATCAAATAAAAAGTAAACTTACCAATCGCATTATTGATAATTTGGAAGGAATTGCTTTTGGTCCTACTTTGCCCAATGGAAATCAATCTTTATTGGTGATTTCCGATAATAATTTCAGTAGCTGGACACCTCAACTTAATCAGATTATTTTATTAGAATTGATAAAAAAATAAATATGACTACTTATTATTTTATAAGACATGCAGAAAAAGAATTTGATGGAACTTTTAATCCTTCTTTGACCAAAAAAGGACATCAACGCGCTAAATTTTGGGCTGATTTCTTTAAAGACAAAGGAATTGAAATGGTGTATTGCACAGAATTAAAAAGAACACAACAAACTGCTGCTCCTCTTTTAAAAATGCTTAATATTGATTTTAAATATTACGACTCTTCTGCTTTATATGATTCTGTTTTTCAAAAAGAAACCAAAGGGAAAACCGTTTTAATTGTCGGACATCAAGACTCTACTCCTACTTTTGTAAATAGAATTATAAAAGAAAGAGCTTATTCTTATATCAAAGGAAATAATTTTGCAAATTTATATACAATTCAAATAGTAGATTCCGAAAATATCAAACACGAATTACAAACTATAGATTTTTAATCACAGCTTTTTCCGCTTAAATTCACTTTTATATCTTCATATTTTCTCACTTCTTTTTGAATGAGTTTATCCTCCTCAAAAAGTTCTGCCATTTTTTCTATTTCTGCTTCTTGATCTGAAATATAAACTCGATAATCAAAAAATAAAATATTCTCTATAGTTCTTGGATTTTCAAGTTTTAAGAATTCTGTTTCTTTTGTTTTTTCATCAAAATTTACAGCGACAAAATCCGGTTTTTGTGTTGCTGTATTTATCCAAAACACAGCTGCTGTTAAATAATCTTGTTCATAATTTTCTTCTATAAACTCAATTTTCACTTTTTTGTATGCTGTTTCATTTATTTTTTCTTCTTGGAGATATTTTTTTTGAGTTGTAGGAGAATTTAATCCGAAAATCAATTCTGCAAAAAACAATTCTGTTTTTAAGGTTTTATTTAAATCTCTCTTTTCAGAATCCGTTAAATTTTCAATAGGCTTTCCATTTAAATAAGAGGTAAATCCCATATTATCTAAAACAAGAGAATCTGTTTTTTCTGTATTTTCAGGGATTTTTGTAAACGCATACCACCCGCAATCTCTTTTGATTTGATAGTAATCTTGTTGATGTAAATAAGTTATTTTTGAAGCTTCTCGTTTTTTAGCTTTTGTTTTTTCTTCTAATTCTTGAATTATTTCTGCTCCTTTATCATTTGTCTCAATCGTTAATTCAGGAATTTTAAAAGTTGATTTCTCTGTAGAGGAAGTTGATTTTTCATTCTTACAAGAAACAAAAATCAATACAAAGAATAATAAGTAATAAGATTTCATAATTTTTTAATAAATAACAGCGGTCAATTTACAGAAGTTTTTCTTAATAACTTCATATTTAAAAACGACTTTTCAAACTTATTTTATTTATTAAAAATAAAGTATAAGGTAGTTTTTTTCCAGTTTTTACTTCTAAAAACTGAGCAAATAACTTGAGTTTGCAAAAAATCAAACTCAAGTTATTTTTTATAATTTAGAAGCTGCGATATTTTGCAAGCTCTTGATTCAAACGATCAGCTTCATCTTTATGTCTTTTCGCTCCGATGAGTTGATTATCAATCCAATGATAATTTCCTCCGCGAGGTTTTCCAAAAAGTATGCTGTGATATTTAAATCCGTGTTTTTCTAACCATTCTACAGTTATATCTCTAAGATCTTCTGTTCGAGAGGTAAAAAAACAAATTTGATGCCCTGCTTCATGCCAACGGTTTATTGTGTCAACAACACCGGGGTATGGTTTACAGGTTATCATTCTTTCAGGTTCTTCGTTAGGGATATCTTCTGTGATAGTTCCGTCAATATCGATCAAATAATTCTTGATTCCTTTTTCAAGAACAGGAGGGGTTGATTTCTCCTTGACTTCAAGTTCCATAAAAGTGGTTTTCATTTTAGTGTTTCACAAACAAACAAATATTTTTCTTTTAATCCCTCCTTTTTTTCATAAAAATTTGCAAATAATTTTCCTGTCAAAAAGATGCTTTTACGCTTTTAAAAATTCTTAAACGGATTTAATACTAAGTTGTCTTCTTATAATAATTCAAGCAATATCATTTATAAAGCTGTTAAATTTATTACCTTCGTACCACTTTTAATGCTTGAAATTTTAAACAGCATTCATTTTTTTGAAGAAATATGAAAAAAGAAATTAACCAGCAATTCTTCGAATCGATTTTTGATCATGCAACAATCGGTATTTTAGTTACCAATTCACAAGGAGAAATTATTTCTGCCAATAAATTTGCATTAGATACTTTCGAATATTCTCAAGAAGAATTATTGGGAAAAAAAGTAGAAAAGCTCATTCCAAAAAGATTTCACAAAGGTCATAAAAAAGATAGAAATGCTTATTATCCGCACGCTAAAACTCGTGCCATGGGAGCCGGAAGAGATTTATATGGCAAGAAAAAAGACGGAAGTGAATTTCCTGTAGAAGTCAGTCTTTCTCCATTCAAATCTGAAGGAGAATCTTTTGTTTTTGCTTTTGTAATAGACATTACAATTCGAAAAAAAATTGAAGTCTCTGAAAGGAATTACCAAAAAAAAGTAACTGACATTTTAAGTTCATTAAGAAAAGAAAAAGAGCTGAACGATATGCAGTCAAATTTTATTTCTATGGCTTCACATGAATTTAAAACTCCTTTGGCCACTATTTTATCTTCTGCTACACTTTTATCCAAATACACCGAAACGCAACAACAACCCAAAAGAGATAAACATATTGACCGCATACAATCTGCGGTGAGGAATATCAACAGGATTTTAAATAACTTCCTAACCATCAACAAAGTAGAAGGAGAAAAATTTAATGTTCAATATAGCGAATTTGATATAGAAGAACTGATTGCAAAAATAATAGATGAGTTTATTTTTATGCTAAAACCCGGACAAACTATCTCTTATATACACGAAGGGAATAAAATCATTTCTTTGGATGCGGAATTATTGAGAAATATTATCTCAAACTTATTTACAAATGCTTCCAAGTTTTCTGGAGAAAACACTTCTATAGAAGTTTTAAGTAAAGTAACAGAAGATAAAATCAACATAAAAGTTAAAGATCAAGGTCCTGGAATTTCTCCGGCAGATCAGAAAAAAATATTTAATCGTTTTTTCAGAGGAGAAAACTCTTTAACCATTCCCGGAACCGGATTAGGTTTGCATATTGTAAGGAATTATGTAGAATTGATGAGAGGAAAAATTGAAATCAACAGCAAGTTAAATATAGGCACTGAAATTATTCTTAATTTTGAGCGATGAAAAAAATTTTACTCATAGAAGACAATTTAGAACTGCTTGAAAACACTGCAGAATTATTAGAACTTGCCGGATATGATGTTATTACTGCAGAAAACGGAAAATCCGGTGTTGAAAAAGCTCGAGAAAACTTTCCTGATTTAATTATCTGCGATATTATGATGCCTGAACTTGATGGTTTTGGCGTACTTCATCTTATTCAAAAAACTCCGGATTTAAAAAACACTCCTTTTGTTTTTTTAACAGCGAAAACAGAGCGTTCAGATTTCAGAAAAGGAATGGAAATGGGTGCTGATGATTATTTGATGAAACCTTTTACAGAAATGGAATTATTAAATGCTGTAGAAAGTCGTTTCAAAAAAAGCTCTTTAATTCAAGAACAGATTTCTGCTAAAACCGACTCAAAAACACAAGAAGATCATCAAAAGATTTTAGACCAATTATTAGAAAACGGAAATATCAATAAATATAAAAAGAAACAAGAAATTTTTTCTGAAGGGAATTATCCGCAATATTTATTTTATATCAAATCCGGAAAAGTAAAAGCTTTTAAAAGAAGTGAATCCGGAAAAGAACTCACTGTAGGTTTATATGCTGAAGGTGATTTTTTAGGATATATTGCTCTTTTAGAAGAAAGCACTTATAGAATTTCAGCAGAAGCTTTAACTGATACTGAGCTTATTTTAATTTCAAGAAGTGATTTTACAAAGATGACTAATAAAAGCACTTCCTTTATTTTAAAATTCACCAAAGCTTTAGTTCACAACAATAATTATAAAGCAGAACAAATGGTGCAGTTGGCCTACAATTCATTAAGAAAACGCGTAGCCAATGCCTTATTGCTTTTGCAAGAAAAATTTACGCCTGAACCTCAACTGACTAATTTCAGAATTAAAATCAGCAGAGAAGAATTAGCTAATATTTCCGGGACAACCACAGAGTCTTTAATCAGAACTTTAAGCGATTTTAAAGCAGAAAAACTAATCAGTATTCAAGGTAGATCTATAGAAATCATTAATGAAAGCAAGTTAAAAAATCTCATTAATTAATAGATTTTATTGGTTTTTAAAACCAATCTTCCCCCTCCTCTTTTTTTCCAATATTTTGATTGAATTCTTCAATTCAACTCAATTCTTTTATTATACAAACGTTTTTTTTTTACCAATTAAAGACTTTTTTATCTTTAATATAAGTTAAACATAATCAACATATTACCCCTTATAATATGATGAAGATCATATCAGTTCACTTTTTAAATCATTGTATGTGGGGAACTTCCATTGTATTTTTACATAAAAATTATATCTCAAATAAATAAAAAATCAATATCTCAAAAAATTATGAAAAAGATTGTATTATCATTCGCTTTACTTGGATTATTAGTAGGTTGTGGCAATAATGAAAACAAAAAAACAACTCAAAATTCAAGTTCAGAAAAGCCAAAAACAGAACAAAAAGAAGAAATAACTTATGATAAAGTCGATGGCGTTGCTGTTGATATGGATAATAAAGGAGTAGGCCCTGTAGATTCCGTTGAATTTGCAGATGAAATCGATCAAGATTTAGCAGAAAAAGGAAATGAAGTTTATGATGTAAACTGCTTAGCATGTCATAAAACAGATAAGAAGTTTATTGGTCCTGCGCCAAAAGGAATTTTTGAACGTCGTTCTCCGGAATGGGTAATGAATATGATTCTTAATCCGGAAAGAATGGTAAAAGAGGACCCTATTGCAAAACAATTATTAAAAGAATATAACGGATCACCTATGGCTAATCAAGGTTTAACAGAAGATGAAGCCAGAGCGATTTTGGAATATTTCAGAACTCTATAAATAAAAACAATTAACAACCCTTTAAATTTTAACAATTATGAAACGGATTTTTCGATTATTCGGTCTTGCGTTAGCTACTTCAGCCATAATTTCATGTACTCCCGGAGGAGCTAATGGCAATTCGAGTAGTTCAAGCAAAAAAAGTGCAGCTGAAAAAGCTTATGTTGCTCCAGGAGAATACGATGAGTATTACGGATTTTTATCCGGTGGTTTTAGCGGACAAGTTTATGCTTATGGATTTCCATCGGCGAGACTTTTAAAAATCTTACCGGTTTTCTCTCAAGATCCACAATCAGGATATGGATATAGTGAAGAAACTAAGCCTATGCTTGAAACCTCTTATGGTTTTATTCCTTGGGATGATTTACACCACCCTGATATTTCTCAAACAAATGGAGAACTTGACGGTCGTTGGGTTTTTGCCAACGCAAACAACACCCCGCGTATTGCTCGAATCAGCTTAACTGATTTTGAAACTCAGGAAATTATTGAAATTCCAAACTCTGCCGGAAACCACAACTCTGCTTTTGTAACAGAAAACACAGAGTATGTTGTAGCAGGAACACGTTTTGGAGTTCCAATTCCGCAAAAGGATATGCCAATTAAAGATTATAAAGGAAACTTTCAAGCTTCAACTTCTTTTATCAGTGTAGACCAAGAAACCGGAGCTATGGATTTGGCTTTCCAAATCAGACTACCGGGATTTAACTATGACTTGGCACACCCGGGAAGAGATAAATCTCACGGTTGGATGTTCTTCACCACTTATAACACAGAAGAAGCACACACTTTATTAGAGGTAAACTCTGCTGAGCGTGATAAAGACTTTATTACTGCAATCAACTGGAAAAAAGCAGAGGAATACATCAAAGAAGGAAAAGGGAAAATTGAAAAAGCAAAATATGCACACAACGTATTTGACAGTCAAACTCATACAGCTACTTCTACAATGAAAGATGAAGTATTAGTTTTAGATCCTGCTGAATTACCCGGAATTGTATATTTTATTCCTTCTGCTAAATCTCCTCACGGAGTGGATGTTGACCCAACAGGAGAGTATATTGTAAGTAATGGTAAACTTTCTGCCAATGTTGTTGTACACTCTTTTAGCAAAATAAAAGAAGCTATCGACAATGAAAATTTTGTAGATGAAGTTTATGGAATTCCAATTTTAGATTTTGATGAAACCCTTGCCGGAATTGTTGAACAACCTGGTATTGGACCACTACACACAGAGTTTGATGAGAGAGGAAATGCTTATACTACTTTCTTTATTTCTTCTGAAATTGTAAAGTGGGATGTAAAAACACAAGAAATTCTTGATCGTCATGATGTTTATTATTCTCCGGGACACTTATCTATTCCTGGCGGAAACAGTAGAAAACCGGATGGAAAATACCTACTTTCTATGAATAAAATAACCAAAGATCGTTATTTACCGGTAGGTCCTGAAATGAATCAGCCCGGACAATTATTTGATATTTCCGGAGATAAAATGGAAATGATTCTTGATTTCCCAATGATTGGAGAACCGCATTATGCGTCTATGATTCACGCAGATAAAATTAAAGATAAATCACGTAAAATTTACAGATTATCAAGCGAAAACGATCACGAAAGAGTGGTCAAAAGCTCTAAAGATGTTCGTATAGAAAGAGATGGAAAGAATGTTCACGTATATATGGGAATGATCAGAAGTCACTTTAATCCAGATAATATTGAAGGAATTAAAATGGGCGATAAGGTTCACTTCCACATTACTAATATGGAACAAGATTTTGATATCCCACACGGATTTGCTGTAATGGGAGCAAACAACTCAGAGTTGTTAATCGTTCCTGGGCAAACAAAAACTTTAGTTTGGGAACCACAAGACGTAGGAATTTATCCTTTCTATTGTACAGATTTCTGTTCAGCTCTTCACCAAGAAATGCAAGGATATATCAGAGTTTCTCCAGAAGATTCAGATATTGAATTGTCTTGGTCATTGGATGATGATGTCCATACTAATTAATTTAGGTTTGTTTTGGTAAGAAGTTTTTAGAGAGCGAACTTCTTACAAAAAAGAGTTTGGCGGAGTGGGATAAGAATGCAGGCTTCGCCAAACTTCTCTAAAAAACACACCACTTTTTATAATCTCATAAAACACTTAACCATGAAAAAAGCCGGAATTTTAATGATCATCGGCTCTGCTTTACTACTTGGATTATTCTTTTTCCCTTTGTGGCACATCCATTTGATTGCTCCACAATATCCAGAAGGACTTGGAATGAATATTCACATTTATGATATTGAAGGAGTCGAAGAATTCGATTTAGCAAATATAGACATGCTCAATCACTACATCGGAATGAAAACAATCCCTAAAGCACATGAAATGTGGGAATTTACAGTTTTTCCAATAGTTGTCGGAGGAATGGCAGCAATCGGAATTATTTTAGGATTCTTAGGATTTTTAAAGAAAATAAACCCAAAAGCTTTCTTAGGCTGGCTCATCACTATGGGTGTTTTAGGTTTGTTAGGAATGTATGACTTCAACCAATGGTTGTTGGACTATGGAACAGATTTAGACCCTAATGCGAGTATTAGATTATTAGATGCAGACGGAAATCCTATGACTTATAAACCTCCGTTAATTGGCCATGTTAAACTCTTAAACTTTGATGTTGATTCTTGGCCACATACCGGAGCTTATTTGATGTTTGTAGGGTTAATCTTAGTTTTCTTAGCTTATTTAATTGGAATAAAAAAATATAAAAAAGTTTAAAAAACATGAAAAAAACAGCTTATCTCTTATTGCTATCTATATTTTTTATTTCTTGTAGTAAAAATATAGAACCCATTGCCTACGGAGAAGAATCTTGCGATTTTTGTATGATGACAATTGTTGATCAATCTCACGCAGCACAATTAGTTACTCAAAAAGGGAAAAACTATAAATTTGATGCTACAGAATGTATGATCAACTATTTAGAACAGCACAATAATGAAAAAGAAATGCTACACATTCTTTCTGCTGATTACACAAATCCCGGAAATATGATTGAGGTTACTGAAGCTACTTTTCTGATTTCAGAAAATATTCCCAGCCCAATGGGGGAATTCTTATCTGCTGTTAAAGAAAAAGATCAAGCAGAAGAGCTTCAAAAAGAATATGAAGGAGAACTCTTTGATTGGAGTTCTGTAAAACAACAAATTTCAAAACACTCAAATGTAAAGAATTAAACAAATTGTATAAAAAAACTCAACTCATCATACTAATAGGTTTTTTAATTCCTTTTTTTTCCATGGCTACCACTATTGAAGTTTGTCAAAATTGTGAAATAAATCGTATCGCTAAAGCAATAGAATTAGCAAAAGAAGGAGATACGATTTTAGTAAAGAAAGGAACTTATCAAGAAACCGGTCTAACAATTGACAAGCCGCTTACTTTAAAAACAGAAGAAGGTGCAATTATCGACGGACAAAACCAAGGAGAGATTATCCTGATCACTTCTGATGGCGTAACCATAGATGGTTTTGAAATCATCAATGTGGGTTCAAGCCATTTAGAAGATTATTCTGCTGTTCGCATCAGAAGAAGTGAACAATTCCTGATTCAAAATTTAATAGTTCGCAATCCTTTTTTTGCCATCTATTTAGAAAAATCAAAAAATGGAATTGTAAGAAATAATAAAATCTATGGAAATGCCAAAAGTGAATTCAACTCAGGAAATGGAATTCAACTTTGGTACAGTCATGAAAATCTAATTGAAAACAACGAAGTTTTGCAAATGCGAGATGGTATTTATTTTGAATTTTCAAATCACAACACCATCAACAATAATATCAGCCAAAACAATGTAAGATATGGATTGCATTTTATGTTTTCTCACAATGATTTAATCAAAGGAAACTCATATATAAACAATGGAGCCGGAATTGCTATTATGTTTTCTAAACATATGAAAATGCACCACAACACTTTTCAAGACAATTGGGGTTCCGCTGCTTATGGCGTGCTTTTAAAAGAAGCTGTTGATGCAGAAATAACACACAACACTTTTCAGAGAAACACCACTGCCATAAATGTAGAAGGCTCTACCAGAATTAATTACAAACACAATGATTTTATCAGTAATGGTTGGGCGATAAACTCAAGAGGAGCCAATTATAAAAACATTTTTACGAAAAATAATTTTTTAAACAACTCTTTTGATTTAGCTTACAAAGGCGGAATGAACAACAATAGTTTTAACGGAAATTATTGGAGCGATTATAACGGATATGATTTAAACAGAGATGGAATTGGAGATGTCCCCTATCGCCCGGTGAAATTATTTTCTCATTTGGTTCACAAATCCCCGGAAGCAATTATTCTGCTACGAAGTATGTTTATAGATATTGTAGATTTTTCAGAAAAAGTTTCTCCGGTTTTTACACCAGATAAACTCATTGATGAATCTCCAAGTATGAAAATGATAACCCATGATTGAAATTATAGATTTACATAAGAATTTTGGTAAAAATGAAGTGCTCAAAGGAATCGATTTAACCATTGACAGCAAAGGAGTTTTTGCCATATTGGGTCCAAACGGATCAGGAAAAACAACTTTGATAAAAAGTATTTTAGGAATGGTTTTACCCACTTCCGGAGAAATTAAAATCAACGGTTCTTCCATCAAAAAAAACTGGGAATACAGAAAATCTATTGATTATCTACCACAAATTGCAAATTTCCCGGCTAACTTAAGAGTGAAAGAGCTATTCAAAATGATCAAAGACTTAAGAAAATGTCCGGATTACGATGAAACTCCTTACGTCAAAAGATTAGGATTAGAACCGCATCTTGACAAAAGACTCAGCAATCTTTCAGGAGGAACTAAACAAAAAGTAAACCTGACTTTGACATTTCTTTTTGACAGTCCGTTCATTATTTTAGATGAGCCCACCACAGGTTTAGATCCTGCTGCTCTTATTATTTTAAGAGAAATGATTCAAGAAGAAAAAGACAAAGGAAAAATCATCTTGGTTACTTCTCATATTATGAATTTTGTTGAAGAAATCTCTGATGAAATCGTTTTTCTTTTAGAAGGAAAAGTTTATTTCAGAGGTTCAGGAGATGATTTAAAAGAAGAAACCAATCAGCCAAGTTTAGAAATGGCAATTGCTAATTTATTGAAAGAAACAGAATATGCTTAAAATTTTAAAATATAGTTTTTTCGATCTTATACGTAGCCGTTGGAGTTATGTATATTTAATATTTTACTTCTTGTTAAGTGTAGTTTTGCTTTTCTTAAATCCGAGTTTATCAAAAGCTATTCTAACCTTGATGAATGTTATCATTCTTCT
The DNA here is from genome assembly GCA_021793375.1 of Bacteroidota bacterium. Taxonomy (GTDB): domain Bacteria; phylum Bacteroidota; class Bacteroidia; order Flavobacteriales; family Flavobacteriaceae; genus JAJYSO01. The sequence continues at coordinate 33,259 of JAJYSY010000008.1, forward strand.
TGTTCCTTTGATTGGAACCATTTTTGGAGTAATGTATTATTATAATTCAAAAGAATTTACAGAACTTTTATTAGCACTCCCCATCAAGAGAAGCTCCATTTTTTTAGGACAGTTTTTCGGGGTAGCCATATCGCTTTCCTTAAGTTTAATATTAGGTTTAGGAATTCCATTTATCATTTATGGGATATTTAATTCTACTGCGATTTTAGAATTTTCTCTGCTGATTTTATTAGGAACTTTTTTGAGTTTTATTTTTTCGGGGATTTCTTATTATATCGCCCTCAGCAATGAAAATAGAATTAAAGGATTTGGTTTTGCTATTTTGGTTTGGCTTTTTATGGCCGTAATTTATGATGGAATTTTCCTCATTGCTTTAAACATGTTTAGTGATTATCCTTTAGATAAATTTGCTCTGATTGCCAGTTTGTCCAATCCAATAGATTTATCTCGAGTGATGATGTTATTAAAATTAGATATTTCAGCTTTATTAGGATATACCGGGGCACTTTTCAAAAACTTTTTCGGAAGTAATATGGGAAGTATTATCGCCTTTTGCATTTTAGTAATATGGACGGTTTTCCCAATTTTAGCTTTGAAAATAAAATCTGCTAAGAAAGACTTCTAACCAATTCTGCATAAGAGATTTAAATAGTTGTTTTTTGTTTGATCTTAGCAAAAGGTGTTTTTAATTTGAAGAGTTTACTCAACATTTTAAAAACACCTTATTTTTTTTAAAACATTAAAACTTTTGTGTAACTATGGTTACTTTTAAATCTATTATAAAGTGACAACTTTGTTAACAAATAAAAAGCTATGCTAAAAAACTGGACATTCACCCGTGTGATATATATTTTGATAGGAGGATATACTGCCATTTCTGCTGTTATGGAGCAAGATTGGCTGTTTGCTGTCATAGGTTTACTTTTTGCAGGAATGGGTGTTTTTAAAGTAGGTTGTGCAGGAAAATCCTGTCAAATTTCAAATACCAAAACAAAAAATACAAATACAAACGAAATTGAATACGAAGAAATAAAATAAATAATTATGACAAAATTTTCAGAAATAATAAATTCAGACAAACCGGTTTTAGTTGATTTTCATGCCACTTGGTGTGGACCTTGTAAAATGATGAATCCAATTCTTGAAGAGCTAAAAACAGAAATTGGAGAACAAGCTAAAATCATAAAAATTGATGTAGATAAAAACCCTTCCGCCGCACAAGCTTATAATGTTATGGGAGTTCCGACATTAATTTTATTTAAAAACAAAGAAATTTTATGGAGAAAATCAGGAGTGGTTCCCGCTGATCAATTAAAAGAAATTATCAATCAGCATTCCGCTGAATAAATTCTTCATAAATTAGGTGTTAATTGTTTTTACTCTTTTGATTTTTAGCCGTTATACTTTAAGAAGACAGCTAAAAATCAAAAGAGTTGTTTATTTTTGCAAAACTTAAAACAGCTTTTTCTGCTGATAAAGTTCTGCTATGACTCTTTATTCTTTTTTACTTTTAATACATGTTTTTTCTGCCATCCTCGGATTAGGTCCGGGTTTTATCATGATTTATATTGTTACCAAAGCAAAAAATATGACAGAATTAAAACATGCTTATTTCATTAGAAACAGAGTGCATGTTTTTGTAATGGTTGGCGGAACTTTACTTTTGCTCACCGGATTATTAATGGGTTTTCTTAATCCCGGATTATTTCAAGCCGGTTGGTATATCACCAGTTTAACCTTATTTTTAATAGCTTTAGCTTTTGGGCCGCTTATTTTATCGCCAAAATCAAAACCCGTAAAAACACTGCTCAAAAATTATAAAGGCGAAAAAATACCTGAAGAATATTATCGTTTATCCAAAGAGTTATTCTTTTATGAAAGAATTGAAAATGTGATTTTTCTGATTATTATTGTTTTAATGATTTTAAAACCTTTTTAAAATTTATTGAAATTTAAAATTCAAGAAAACTCCTCTTGACATCATTTTATCAATATTTCCTGTAAATTCACTATTGGGTTTATTATCCCTCACCAATTCATCACTCATTGCAAAAACAGCTCGAATAGAAGGCGTAAATTTAAAGTAGAATAAATATAAATCTATTCCAAATCCTACTTCCCAATAATTAGTATTGGTTTTCATTCTAAACTCCCCTCCATAATTATCTGTTGGATTTTTTTCATTACTCGATAAATTCCAAGAAGTAGAAATCCCGGCTTCCACAAAAGGCTTGAAATTGTTTATTCTTTTTGTAGAAAATTTCAGCAATAAAGGAACATGAATATAAGTAGATTTCACATTCCTATCTGCTTTATCTGCCCAAGTAGGATCATTAACATCATTAAATATAACTGTTCTGTCTCCAAATAAAACACCGGGTTCCAAACGCAAATCTATATAATCACTGATGCGCATATTTCCTATCAACCCTACATTAAAACCCATATTTTTATTTACTGTTACATCTTTTCCGTCTTCGATATATTCAAACTTAAAATCATAAGTATTAAGTCCTAAATAATATCCCCAAGACCAGCGTTTTTTATCAAAGTTTTCAATATTCCGTACTTTTTCTTTTGAAAAAAGCTGTGCATGTAAAGGCTGAAAACCCATCAAAACAATTATAATAAAAAGTAATTTCCTCATAAATATGTAAGCTATTTTGAGCTTTTATAAATTGAAGCTACCCCCATACTTTGTGGTTTGTCTTCCACATTTGTAAACCCTATTTTTCGTAAAATATTGTTGAAGTCTTCTCCATTTGGAAAAACAGAAGCACTTTCTGACAAATAACCATAAGCTGATTTATCTTTTGAGAAGATTTTTCCGATGGTGGGCAAAATATATTTAGTATAAAAAACATAACCTTGTTTAAAAGGAAATTTTTGAGGCACAGCAGTTTCCAAAACAATAAAAAGTCCGCCGGGTTTTAATACTCTAAAGATTTCTCCTAAACCTTTTTCCAAATTTTCAAAATTCCTCACCCCAAAAGCCACACAAATCGCATCAAAATAATTATCTTCATAAGGCAAATTTTCTGAATCTCCTTGCACAAGCTTAATCTGCTGATCTAAGTTTTTTTGTTTGACTTTTTTTCGAGCCACCTCCAACATCCCGTTAGAAAGATCTAATCCCACCACATTATCCAGTCCTTTTTCTGCCAAACTAATCACCAAATCTCCTGTTCCTGTGGCGATATCCAAAACATTTTCCGGCTGATGATCAAGAATGGATTTTATCACTTTTTTTCTCCAGGATTTATCCATTCCTAAAGAAATAACCCTATTTAAATTATCATATCCATCTGATATATTATCAAACATCCGACTAACTTGCTGTTTTTTTGCAAGTTCAGAATCTTTATATGGGGTTACTTTCTTTTTCATAAAAAACTTTTTGCAAAGATAGGGTTTATGCTTAAAAAGATTTTATTCTCATCAAGAATTATCTTTTATTTATTTTGTGTGCAAAAGTAAAATTTCTTTAGCATAAAGAGGCTAATAAAAAGCTAATTAATCTGCTTCAACAAATTTCTATTTTGACTTTATTTTAGCATTTCCTTAATTCGCTTTATCTAACAATAGTGCAAGTGTTTGTTTATATTTTTTTTATTTTTACGCTATATTAAAAAACATTATAAATTATGTCAACTGCAAAAAAAGAATACAAACGCGTGACCGTTCAGAGTTTAATGGAAATGAAAAAAAACGGCGAGAAAATATCTATGCTGACAGCTTATGATTATTCCATGGCTCAAATTGTTGATAACGCAGGAGTTGATGCTATTTTAGTAGGAGATTCTGCTGCTAATGTAATGGCGGGATTTGAAACTACTTTGCCCATTACTTTAGATCAAATGATTTATCACGCTTCTTCTGTAGTTAGAGCTGTAGATAGAGCTTTGGTAGTTTGTGATTTACCTTTCGGAAGCTATCAAAGTGACCCTAAGCAAGCTTTGCGTTCTGCCATCAGAATTATGAAAGAAAGCGGAGCCAGTGCCATAAAATTAGAAGGAGGAAAAGAAATTAAAAATTCTATTACTCGTATTCTAAACGCAGGAATCCCGGTGATGGGACATTTAGGATTAACTCCGCAATCCATCAATAAATTTGGAACCTATAAAGTTCGTGCAAAAGAAGAAGAAGAAGCCAATAAACTTCTTGAAGATGCTAAACTCTTAGAAGAATTAGGATGTTTTTCTTTAGTGCTTGAAAAAATCCCCGCTGATTTGGCAAAACGTGTTGCCGAAAGTGTTTCTATTCCTGTTATTGGTATCGGAGCCGGTGGTGGCGTAGATGGACAAGTACTTGTTATTCATGATGTAATCGGAATGACACATGAATTTAATCCAAGATTTTTAAGAAGATATATGGATTTACACACTGAAATGACAAAAGCTTTTGAGAAATATCGAGATGATGTCAAATCAGGAGGTTTCCCTAATGAAAATGAACAATATTAATTGATTTTAAAAACCAGAATTAATCAAAAAAATTCTGGTTTTTATTTCTTGATTTATAAAGGTCTTCCACTTTTAATAAATACTGTCCTTCCTTGCGAATTTCATCTCCTGAACGCATTTTTCGCAAAATTAAAATCGGGTGTTTCTCTCCTTTATTAAACCACATAAAAGTTGTGGTTGAAGATTCGTGAGTTTTATCATATTTCTCAATAAAATCAGTTTGTTTTTGAGTAATTCTCAAGCGTGTTACCTCTCTGTAAATTGTATCTGGCAAACGAAGGTTTCCATATCCGTCTGCTTCTATTTTTATTTTCCCTTCTCCTGAAAAACTCTGTTCTTTTAAATTAAAAAAAGTAGTGTAATCTCTTGAAATAACATCTAAATAAGAAATGGGAAATCTGCTCACCAACAAAGGTTTTGGATATTCTATTTTTAACTCCGCCGATTTATCTATATATCCTAAATTATAAGTTCTCCCATATTCTTCTTGCAAAGCCGTAAAAATACTGTCTCCGTGAATTTCTATTAAATTTGCTTCCGGAAATTCTGCTTTAGCCAAAGAATCCGGAGAGGTTATTTTTTTAACCACTCTATTTTTTCCTTTTTTAATAGTGGTAAAATCCCATGTAATATTTCTTCCTGAAGATCCGGGAACCACATCCTCTGTTTCAAATTCTTGATAAATTAACTTTACTCCTCCTTTGGCGTTATTTTGTCTGTAGCTTTGCCAAAATTGTGCATAAGCCTGAACATGTAATAACATGCTGAAGGAAATTAAAATCAAGATTCTCCAAAGAAAATTATTGTTGTTCATGAAATTTTATTTTTAAAAAGGTAAAAATAATTATTTGATTTTATTTAATTCAATTCTTAGCCCATCTATTTATTGTAACTTTGCCACAAAAATTTTATTATGTTTAAAAAACGTTTTATTCTTTTATTAAGTCTTTGTTTTATCAGCTTAGTGGCTTGTAAAAATGATAAAAACTCTGCAGAAACTTCTATTGATCCTGAAATTTTAAAGCAAGATAGTATTCAACTAACGCTTAACTCTGATGATAAAATGAAATTTGATCAAAAAGAGTTGGTGGTGGGCGAAGGACAAATGGTGACTTTAACTTTACACCACACCGGAAAAATGTCTAAAGAAACAATGGGGCATAATTTTGTGCTTTTAGACCAAGGAGTAAATCCTTCTAAATTTTCACAAAGAGCCACACAAGCAAAAGACAATGATTATATTCCTGAAAGTGATAAAATTATTGCACACACCAAACTTATTGGTGGTGGAGAATCTACCGAAATAACTTTTAAAGCTCCCAAAAAAGGAAGCTATGACTTTTTGTGTACTTTCCCCGGACATTATGCAAGTATGCGAGGAAAATTTATTGTGCAGTAGATTTTTTATCTAATTCTGCTAACATATCGAGAGTGATAGAATTTTCAGAATCTCGATAATAAATATAAGTAGGAAAATCAGTTTTTACAATTTTTAAATCTGCTGATTTTGCTCTTTGCATAAAATCATAATCTGTTTTTAAAGCTGTACTTTCAAAACCTTTGAGTTTTTGTACAGCTTTTTTATTGAGTATAAAAGTTCCGCCGATAAAACAATCTGAAAGATGAATTTTTTCTGTAGGATTATTTGCATCAGGAACATAAGCAGAACCGATGATTTTTACGCCTCCATGTAAAAAATCTATGTTTTCTTCTTTTTTTAAAAGCTGTTTCCTCTTTGCTAAATGTGTGGGGTGATATTCATCATCTGAATCTAAAAAAGTAATATATCTTCCTGTAGATTTACGAATTCCCACATTTTTTGCGTTGATAAATCCTTGATTTTCCTGATAGAAATAATTAATATTTTCTATAGCTTTTAAATAAGGTTTAATAATTTCTGCAGTTTGGTCTGTGCTTCCATCATCAATTAAAATAAGTTCCCAATCTTTTTCTGTTTGATTTATTAAAGATTCCAAAGCTCTTGGCAATAATTTTGCTCGATTATGAGTAGTTAAAACAATAGAAAAAAAGGGAGTTTTCATGATTTTTAAAGTTTTAATTTTTTCTTCATATTTTCCAACAAATTCAACTGACTTTGTGTACGCTCCAAATTATGATGAGGTCTTTTAATATTAAAATATAAATCTCCGTTTAAGTAATCTGTCAAAAAACGAATGGCTTGAATATAAACAACAATTTTTCCGGCTAAATCCAAATTTTCTTTTTCTGTAGTAGTCAATTCTTCCTCTAAATAAAAGAGAAATCCTTTTTTTAAAGCTTTGAAATTTTCTAAACTGAAATTATTTGTGTTTGAAAAATCATCTTCAGATTTTAAGTTGGTGTAAGATCTGACCATATCGCCAAAATCATAAAGAATAGAACCTTTCATTAAAGTGTCCCAATCTATTAAAGCGATTATTTTTTCTTTGTTTTTTTCGCAGAAAAGAAAATTACTTATTTTAGGATCAGCGTGAATAATACGTTTTGGTAATTTTTCTGCAATTAAATTCCATTTATCTAATAAAGAAATATTTTGCTGAATAATTTTTATCTCTTTTGCAGCTTGTTGTTTTCTTTCTGTTTTAGCTGTTTTTAAACTCTTTTTAAACTGAAAAATTCTTTGTTGAAAATCTAAAAATCCGGGAATGGGTTGAGTGATTTTTTCTATTTCAAAATCTTTTAAATATCTATGAAATTCTCCTAAAAACTTAGCGGCTTCAAAAGCTTGTTTGGTTGAAATTACTTTTTCATAAGTTTTTGTATTTTCAAAAAATTCAAAAATTCTCCACTTCCTTTTCCAAATAAATTCTCCATTTAAAAAAGTTAAAGGTTTTAATATTTTATGTGGATATGCTTTATTTTCTAAATGTTTTGCTACTTCAAAAATATTGTTTGTGATGTTTTCTACCTTTTTAAACACCTCAACATTAATTTTTTGCAAAACAAACTTTTGTTTTTTATTTTGAATTAAATAAGTAGAATTAATATGCCCTGAAGTGAGTTTTTTTATATTGAAATCTGCTGAAACAGATTGAAAATTTTCAAATACAGATTTTATTTCTGCTGTTTTCATAGCTAAACATTTAAGAGATATTATTAAAAGAAAGTTTGCTAAAATCTTATCACTCCCACAGTTTTTCAGGATATATTTTTTCAGCTTTCATTTTTGCGATTTTTTCTTCTACAAAAGTTTTATCTTCTTTGTAAGTCAGTCCAAACCATTGTGCAGAAGTGGGTAAAACATTAACCTTGATTTTGTTTTCTTTTAAAGATTGATCTATCACTCCGGGTAAATAAAATTCTTTTGAAATAATTTCTTTATTTTTTTCTAAAAAAGAAATCATTTCTTTTTCAGCTAAAGCAAAAAAAGAAGGATGTAAAATCCAAAAATTCATAGAAACAGGAGTATTTTCTTTTAGAATCTGCTTTTCTAACTTTTCATTTAATCCTTTAAGCTGATTTTTATTTTTTTCTATTTTGGTAAATTCTTCTACTGCGATCAGCTTTTCATTTTCTAATTGACAAATTCCACGGGAAACACTTCCATTTTTGCTTAAAGTATTTTTAAGTTTAAAAGCCAACATTGCAAAATTCTCTTGATTAATTTTATTTTCTTTTATGGCTTTCACTGCTATTTCAAAAGATTTTCTTGCATAGAAATCATCAGCATTCATGGTGATGAAAGGTTCTTGAATAATATCTTTTGCACACAAAACAGCGTGGGCTGTTCCTAAAGGTTTTTTTCTTTTTGCTAACTTTTCTTGATATTTTTCAGGAATATATTTTGTCAAAGTTTGTTCAACAAAATAATCTTAGCAAGTTTTCTTCTTTAAAATATCAATTAAATGATTTTTATATTCCTCCGGAAATTGATTGTTTATAATGAATACAAATTTCTGAATTCCTGATTTCACTGCGTCATACAAAGCAAATTCCATCAAGCTTTCTTTTTGTTTGCTGATGCTGTCTATTTGTTTTTGACCTTGATATCTACTACCTAATCCACCGGCTAAAATCAATAAGCTTATTTTATTCATATTCCGTAATTATCAAATCCGAAAATAGGTTTTCTTGTTTTATATTTTCCATTGGTGAAATCCGGCATTTTTTGAGATGTTCCATTTTCTAAAATCGAAATTTCACTGAGTGGAGTTACAGCATACCAAGTTACTAAATCATACATATCAAAAGGGAATTCTTTGTTGGCTTTAATACATTCCACAAAGTCGTTTAACATAAAATAATCCATTCCGCCATGTCCTGCTCCTACTGCTTTTTGTTCATGTTTTTTCCAATAAGGATGATCAAATTCTGTTAAGTGATCTTTTGCATTTTTCCATTGGTGAGAATATTCCATTTCTTCTTCAAAATAAATCAAGCTTTCTTCAAATCCTCCGGAACCAAATTCTTGCCAAATTCCATCTGTTCCTTGCAGTCTGAATCCTAAGTTATAAGGGCGTTGTAAAGAAGTGTCATGCGTGAGTAAAATTGTTTCTCCATTTTCGCATTTCAACATGGTTTGTACAATATCTCCTTGCTTGAAATTCACCTTTGCATTAGGGTGGTTTTTTCCTCCTTCTTTTTTAATATAATGTGTTAATCCTGCTTGTTTTGAAGCCATAGAAGTTAGATGGGTAATTCTGTTTCCTCTGTTTACATCCATCATTGTTCCAATTGGGCCAAGGCTATGAGTTGGATATAAATCTCCATTTCTTTCTACATAATGGTTGGTTCTCCAAGCGGCTTCAGAAAAACCTTTTTCTCCAAATTCCACACCATGACCTATAGCGTGTTCTCCATCATTAAACAAAACAGCTCTTAAATCATGTTGATATCCTCCTTGTCCGTGAATTAATTCTCCAAATTTTCCTTTTCTTGCCATATTCATAATAGCCATAATATCTCGGCGATAACAAACATTTTCCATGGCAAAAACCGGCACTCTGGTTTCTTCATAAACCTTCACATATTTATAGCATTCATTGAGATTTAATGCTCCGGAAACTTCTAATCCTGTGATTTTTCCTGCTTGCATAGCGTCTATGGTTTGCGGAAAATGCCATTCCCAAGGGGTAGAAATTATCACAGCATCTACTTCATCTAATTCCAGTAATTTTTTATAATCATAATTTCCATTTTTAAATACTTTAGGTTTTTCGGCTTTATGCTTTTCAAAAATATCTAAAGTCATTCCTATCATTCGTTCATCAGGATCAGCTACTGCTGTGATGCGCACATCATCTCTTCTTAATAAGGTATCTAAATGATTTTGACCGCGAAGTCCAACTCCGATTAAACCTATATTTACTTTAGATTTAAAAAGTGTTCCGCTAAAAACTGAATTGGGTAAAATTAAAGCTCCAAGTCCGGCAAGGCTTCCGGTTTTGATAAAATCTTTTCTGTTCATAGGAATGATAATTATTTGAATATTTTCAAATATATCATTTTAATAATATGGATTTTTTAAAGAAGTGATAAAATTGGATTTTTCAACAGAAAAAACATCAATATTTTACTTTTTTCCCGATTTTATGTCCGTAAACTGCAAAAAATAAAATAAATAAATAGCAAGGAACTAAAATCCAAAAAGCATTTTGTTGTCCGGTAAATTTTGATAATTGCCCCCATAATTGCGGAACTACTGCTCCTCCTCCAATAGCGATAACCAATAATGCTGATCCGGCTTCTATGTGTTTTCCTAATCCGTCTAAAGCTAAAGGCCAAATGGCAGGCCAAACTGCTGCATTAGCAAATCCTAATAAAGCCAAAAACATTACGGAAGTATATCCTGTGGTAAAAACTATTCCTAAAGAAAAAAGAATTCCTAATACTGCACTGATAATCAATGCTTTTTCTTGTTTTAAATATTTTGGAATTAGAACAATTCCCAATAAATATCCCACCAACATTCCTATCATAGTGTAAGTTGTAAAATGCTTGGCCACACTGAGTTTTATTCCGAGTTCTGTTCCATAAGCTTGAATAATATCTCCGGCGATTACCTCTACTCCAACATATAAAAAGAGGGCGAAAAAACCAATTAATAAATAGGGGTAATTCCACCAGTTTTTTCTGTCTGTTGTCATTTCTTTTGTTCTTTCCGGATTGGTTTCTTCTTCAGAACTAATGTCGGGAAGTGAAGAAAATCTCACTGCAAGTGCTAAAATAATCAACACTATTGCCATAATAATATAAGGCCAAATTACTCTGGAAGCTAATTCATTTAATAAAACTGTTTTTTCTGCTGCGGTAATTCCGATTAATTGTTCTTCAAATCCATCTATGTCTTTAAGTAAAAAAGCACCGATAATAAGAGGGGCCAAAGCTCCTGCTCCTTTATTGCAAATTCCCATTATACTCATTCTTTTTGCAGCACTTTCAATAGATCCGAGGATAGTAACATAAGGGTTTGAAGCAGTTTGCAAAACAGCTAATCCTGTTCCGATGATAAATAATCCGGTTAAAAATAAACTATATGTTCTGGCATTTGCAGCCGGAATAAAAACGAGAGAACCTAAGGCCATAATTAAAAGTCCTATCATCATTCCGTTTTTTAATCCTGTTTTTTTCAATAACCAAGAAGAAGGAAAAGCCATTAAAGCATAAGAAATATAAAATGCAAAGGTTACCCAAATCGCTTGATCTGTGGTGAGTTCTAAGGCTAATTGAAGATAAGGAATCAGAGTTCCGTTGACCCAAGTTACAAATCCAAAAACAAAAAATAATGCTCCAATAATCAGAATTGGAATTAAATAGGTGTTTTTTTTAGCTGATTTGATAGGAATTGAACTCATAAATTCTGTTTTAATTTCTGCCTGCTAACTTAGAAAAGTTTTTAATAGAAAAAACAAAATCTTCTGCTAAGTATAATGATAAGTTCAATTTTCTTGTTTTAATTTTTTATAGAAGTATTTATTTTAAAATGATTTTTTAAGAAAAAACTGTTTTATTTCTCTTCTTCTTGATCAACAATTTTTATTTTATTTTGCATCAATAATTCATAAAAATTTTCACAAGCTTCTAAGCGTAAATTTCCTTCCAAGGTTTTAATTTCTTCTTCAACCGAAAGTTCAGGTTTTAAATTATATTTTAATTTTATTTCTTGCTCCTCTTCTGCTTTTAAAGCTTTGCTTTTTATTTTATATAAATCTTTTAAACACAAAACTCTTTTATCTGTTTCATAGTCTTTTAAAAACCAGTTTAAAAACTGCTGTATGTCTTTTTGCGGATTGGGAAGAGAGTGAATTTTCTCATCCCAAAACATATTTTCCGGTTGTTCATTATATTTAAAATATATTTTTTCCATAATAGTTGGTTTTGTGTTTTTTATAAAAAACTAACTGAGTATATTTTTAATTCTTTTCACCGCTTCTTTGATTTCTTCTTGGCTTGCTGCATAAGAAAATCGAATACAATTCGGGCTTCCAAAAGCATCTCCGGTTACGGTGGCCACTTTAGCTTCGCTTAACAAAAACATGGCAAAATCTGAAGCGTTTTTGATGGTTTTTCCTTTAATTGTTTTTCCAAAGTAATAAGAAATATTCGGAAAAATATAAAAAGCACCCTCCGGTTGATTGCATTCAAATCCTTTAATTTCAGACAGTAAGTTAATAATTAATTCTCTTCTTTCTGCAAATTCTTTAATCATATATTGAATTTTGCTTACCGGTTCTTCTAAAGCTGTGATAGCAGCTTGTTGAGCAATGACATTTGCACCGCTGGTTACCTGACCTTGATTTTTTGTGCAAGCTTTTGCAATTTCTTCTGAAGCAGCCATATATCCAATTCTCCATCCGGTCATAGAAAAAGCTTTTGAAACTCCGTTTACCACAATAACTCTTTCATACATATCTTCAAATTGCGCCATAGAAAAATGAGGATTTCCGGAATAGTTGATGTGTTCATAGATTTCATCACTAACCACTACAATTTCAGGATATTTTTTTAAAACCTCTGCCAAAGCTTTCAATTCTTCTTTAGAATATATAGATCCGCTGGGATTGCAAGGAGAACTGTAAATCAGCATTTTTGTTTTGGGGGTAATTGCTGCTTCCAATTGCGTTGCTGTCATTTTAAAATCATTTTCTATAGAAGTTTGCACTTCCACCGGAACAGCTTCTGCCAGTTTTGCGATATCGCTGTAGCTCACCCAATACGGACAAGGTAAAATCACTTCATCTCCCGGATTTAATAAAGACCAAACTATATTTGACAAAGCTTGTTTGGCTCCTGTGGAAACCACAATTTGAGCAGGAGAATAATCTAAGTTATTATCTCTTTTTAGCTTTTTAGCGATGGCTTCTTTTAATTCTACATACCCATCTACCGGAGAATAAGCATGATAATTATCTTTTATCGCTTGAATAGCAGAATCTTTTATAAAATCCGGTGTATTAAAATCAGGTTCTCCTAAACTCAAGCTGATGATATCTTCTCCTTGTGCTTTAAGTTCTCTTGCTTTCGCTGCCATGGCCAAAGTTGCTGAAGGTTGAAGTTTATTTATTCTATCCGATAGTTTTATGCTCATAATTGTTTTTATTTCTATTTAAAGTTGAATAAAATTTCATTTTAAATTTCACTCAAACATCTATATTACCAAAGTTAAAAATATATCTCATAAAAAGATAAAAGCTTTTCCTAAAAACAAAGTTTCCCAAAAATGAAATTCTTGGGAAACTTCTGTTTTTAAATATATAATTTTTTTTCGGATTTACACCATTTTCTTAGGATCTACCCATTCCTCAAATTCTTCTTCTGTGGTATATCCTAATCTTAAAGCTTCTTCTTTAAGTGTTGTTCCGTTTTCATGAGCTGCGTTGGCGATTTCTGCTGCTTTATAATATCCGATATGTGTATTTAAAGCTGTTACCAACATCAAGCTGGAATTCATATGTTTTTCTATGTTTTCGTAATTTGGTGTAATTCCTTTCACACAGTTTTTCTCAAAAGAAACGCATGCATCTCCAATCAATTGCGCACTTTGTAAAACATTGGCAGCAATCATGGGTTTAAAAACATTAAGTTGGAATTGCCCTTGTGCTCCTCCTACGCTGATGGCCACATCATTTCCCATCACTTGAGCGGTAACCATAGTTAAAGCTTCTGCTTGTGTTGGATTTACTTTTCCCGGCATAATTGAAGATCCCGGTTCATTTGCAGGAAGATTTAACTCTCCGATTCCACATCTTGGTCCTGATCCTAACATTCTGATATCATTTCCAATCTTATTTAAAGAAACCGCAATTTGTTTTAAAGCGCCGTGAGATTCTACCAAAGCATCGTGAGCAGAAAGTGCTTTAAATTTATTCTTTGCTGTAATAAATGGATAACCGGTTAATTCTGCTATTTTTTCTGCTACTTTTTCGGCATATCCTTCCGGAGTATTTAATCCTGTTCCTACTGCTGTTCCTCCTAAAGCTATTTCTGAAAGATGAGGAAGCGTGTTTTTCAAAGCTTTTAAACCATATTCCAATTGAGTGGCATATCCGCTGAAAACTTGCCCAAGTGTAACCGGTGTAGCATCCATCAAATGTGTTCTTCCGGTGGTTACAATATCTTTATACTCTTCTGCTTTTGCTGCCAAAGTTTTTTGTAATTGCTCCACTCCGGGAATAGCAACTTCCATCAGCTTTTTATAAACTGCAATATTCATCCCTGTTGGGAAAGTATCGTTGGAAGATTGAGATTTATTTACATCATCATTAGGAGCCAAAGTTTTTTCTCCTTCTCCTATTTTATTTCCTTTTAATTGATGAGCACGATTAGCAATAACTTCATTCACGTTCATATTGCTTTGTGTCCCTGATCCGGTTTGCCAAATCACCAAAGGAAATTGATCATCGTGTTTCCCGGCTAAAATTTCATCGCAAACTTGAGCAATTAACTCTGCTTTTTCTTTGTCTAAAGCTCCCAATTCACTGTTTGTCAATGCTGCTGCTTTTTTTAAATAAGCAAATCCATAAATCACTTCTTTAGGCATAGAAGCAGCAGGACCGATTTTAAAATTATTGCGAGAACGTTCTGTTTGAGCTCCCCACAATTTATCTGCCGGAACTTTTACTTCTCCGATTGTATCTTTCTCAATTCTATATTCCATAATGTTTTATTTTTGATGCGCCAAATTTAACCAATTTTATACTCATTCATAAAGGTTTAGCCTTGCAAAAAATTAGTGATTAGAGGTTTCTGCAAAATTTATATTTTTTGTATTTTTAGCCTCTTAAATTTTTGATTAAATTAATTATGGAAAATAAACCGGGAAAAGTAAAAGATATTATTGAAAATAAATTTCTTGAAGAAAGAAAAATATTTTTATGGGGACAAGTAGATGACAATAGCGCACAAGAAATCGTCAACCAATTATTGTATTTAGATATGGTTGGAGATGGCGATATTGAATTTTTCATCAATAGTCCGGGAGGATATGTAACTTCAGGATTTTCTATTTATGATACCATGAAATCTTTGCGAAGTGATATTTCAACTATCTGCTCCGGTTTGGCTGCTTCTATGGGTTCTATTTTATTATCCGGCGGAACAAAAGGAAAAAGATTTATTCAGCCTCACGGAAAAGTGATGATTCATCAACCCAGTGGAGGCGCACAAGGTCAAGCTGCCAATATTGAAATACAAGCCAAAGAAATTATGAAAACAAAAGAGTTGAGCGCAAAAATATTAGCCGAAAATTGCGGACAATCTTTTGAAAGAGTTATGAAAGATTTCAACAGAGATTATTGGATGGATGCCAAAGAATCTTTAGACTATGGAGTTGTTGATGGAATTTATAAAAACAACAAATAAGTATTAATTTTTTAATATCAAAAAAATCCTTTTCTATTAAAATTTGATCAGAAAAGGATTTTTTTCTTTTTTAGCTATGATAATAAAACAAGTTTCTGCTGAAAAAATTCTTCCGTTGAGAAGAGCTATTTTAAGACCAGGATATACTTTGGAAGAAAGCAAATTTGAAGGAGATGTTGCAGATTCTACTTTTCATTTTGCCGGAATTAAAAAAGATAAAATCATAGCAGTTTGCACATTGATAAAAAACAACAACCCAAATTTTGAATTTAAAAACCAATATCAACTCAGAGGAATGGCAGTTGCCAAAACTGAACAAGAAAAAGGTTTGGGAAAAATTCTATTTCAAAAAAGTTTAGATTTTTTAAAAAAGAATCACTTTAATTTTATTTGGTTTAATGCGCGTAAAAATGCAATAGATTTTTATCTTAAGCAAAATTGTAAAATCAGCGGAAAAGAATTTGATATTCCTGATGTTGGTCCACATCTTTTAATGTATAAAAAACTATTCTAAAATTAGAAAACAAAACTTCTAAGCAAGAAGAAACAATTTAAAGAAAAGTTTTTATAATTTTTCATGAGTTTTTATCGTTTAAGCACTTATGAGTTTTTAAATTCGCAAAATTATTAAGAAAACGGATTTATTTTTAAATTAACCTACTATAAAAATGAAAAATAAAATTTTAATTGCCTTTATCGGCTTATTCATTGCAAGTATTTTTACTTTTAAAATACAAGCCCAAGAAACAGAGCAAAAAAATATAGATTTTAGATACACCGGAGAATTAACCCAAGAAGATTTAGTCAATTCTCCTTATACCAATCGTTGGTTCAATCCTCGTTTTGAGCGTTATAATCCTGACAGTGAATCCATGGAAATCATAAAAAACAACATTAATGATTTTGAGATAATAATGTTTATGGGTGCTTGGTGTCCGGATAGCCACAGAGAAGTTCCTCGAGTTTTTAAAATCTTAGAAGAATCCGGATATGATATGGATGATATTACAGTTTATACATTAAACAACAGAAAACAATCTGAAGAACAACTCGAGAAAAAATATAATGTAACCAATGTTCCTACAATAATTTTCCTTAAGGATGGTAAGGAAATCAATCGTTTTGTTGAACGAGCAAGAGAAACTATTGCAAAAGATATGGCTAAAATTGTTTCAGGAAAAGAATATAAAAATTCACGACAGAGATAATATTTTAAAATATGAAAATCACTCAATTATTTGTTTTGTCAAGTTTGCTTTTTGTTTTTTTATCTTGTGATAATACCAAAAAACAAGAAGCAAATCTACAGAAAACAGAAAAGGCTTCGACTTCTACTTCTAAAACTTTAGATGCCGAATACACTGGAATTTTAACCGAACAAGACTTGATGTCTTCCAATTACACTAACCGTTGGTTTACCCCGCGTAAAGAACAATACGTTCCGCACAAACCTTCTATAAAAATCATTGAAAAACACATCAATGATTATGATATAGAAGTATTTATGGGGACTTGGTGTCCGGATAGTCATAATGAAATTCCAAGATTATTCAGTATTTTAGATGAAGTTAATTACGATCAAGACAAACTGACTGTTTATACTTTAGATAGAAATAAACAATCTGCAGAAAATGTTGAAAAAGGAAAAGATATCTTCAACGTTCCCACAATTATTTTTTATAAAAATGGAAAAGAAATCAATCGTTTTGTAGAAAGTCCTCGAGAAAGCTTAGCAAGAGATATGGCTAAAATTGTTTCAGGAAAAGAATACAAAAATATTTACGAATAATTTTAAAGATGAACCAATCCAGTAAAACCTCTTTAATTATTGCTGTTGATTTTGATGGCACGATTGTAAAAAATGCTTATCCAAAAATCGGCAAACCACAACTTTTTGCTTTTGATACTTTAAAACAATTAGAAAAAGACGGTCATCGACTGATTTTATGGACATATAGAAAAGGAAAACGCTTGGAAGAAGCTGTTGAATTCTGCAGGAAAAATGGTTTAGAATTTTACGCTGTAAATCATAGTTTTCCGGAAGAAAAACACGACCCAAGCGTAAGTAGAAAAATAGATGCAGATGTTTTTATAGATGATAGAAATGTTGGAGGGCTTCCCTCTTGGGGAGAAATCTATCAAATGATTACAAATGAAACTCCGGAACATCTCAAACAAAAGAAATCTTTTATTCAAAAAATTTTTAAATGGTAATATTAAAAACTCCTGAGGAGATTGAATTAATGCGTGAATCGGCACTTATTGTTTCTAAAACATTAGGTGTATTGGCAAAAGAAATAAAACCGGGAATCACGCCTTTATATTTAGACAAATTAGCAGAAGAATTTATTAGAGATCACGGAGCAGAACCCGGATTTTTAGGATATAACGGTTTTCCAAACTCTCTTTGTATGAGTTTAAATGAAGCTGTTGTACATGGAATCCCAACCGATAAACCTCTTGAAAATGGAGATATTATTTCTATTGATTGCGGAACTGTAAAAAATGGCTTTTACGGCGATCACGCTTATACTTTTGAAGTTGGAGAAGTAAGTCCTGATGTAAAAAAACTTTTAGAGGTTACCAAAGCTTCTTTATATGCCGGAATTAAAGCCTTCAAGAAAGGAAATCGCGTAGGAGATATCGGACATGCCATTCAAACTTATGTTCAAGAAAATGGTGATAATTATGGAATTGTTCGCGAATTGGTTGGTCATGGATTAGGAAAATCCATGCACGAAGATCCGATGGTGCCCAATTATGGAAAACGCGGAAGAGGAAAAAAACTAAAAGACGGATTAGTTTTAGCTATCGAACCTATGGTAAACTTAGGAACTCACAGAGTTGTTCAACTCCCTGACGGATGGACAATTATTTCTGCAGACAGAAAACCCAGCGCTCATTTTGAACACGATGTAGCTTTAGTAAATGGAAAACCTCAACTGCTTTCCACTTTTGATTATGTTTATGAAGCTTTAGGAATTTCATCAAATGAAGAAGAGGAATTCAGAAAAAAATAATATACTCTAAATCCTAAAAACTTTGCTTGAGCTTTTTTAATCGAGCAAAGTTTTTGTTTTCTACTATGAAAAAGCTTTTTAAAACCATCTTAAATACTGTTCCCAGACCTCTGCTTATTAAAATGAGTTATGTGGTAAAACCTTTTTTAAGCTTAGCTTTAAGAGGAAAAAACTATACCGATCCGATAGATGGAAAAAGCTTTTCAAAATTTCTGCCTTATGGATATGAAAACCAAAGAGAAAATGTGCTTTCTCCTTCTACACTTTCTTTAGAAAGACATCGACTGCTTTGGTTGTACTTAAAAAGAGAAACAGATTTTTTTACCGCTTCACACAAAATGCTTCATTTTGCTCCGGAACAAGCGTTTTATAAGCGTTTTCGTAAAATGAAAAACTTAGATTATACCACCACAGATTTAAATTCTCCTTTAGCTGATGTAAAAGCTGATATTTGTGATTTACCTTTTCAAAATAATGCTTTTGATATTATTTTTTGCAATCATGTTTTAGAACATATTCCAGATGACACCAAAGCTATGCAAGAATTATTTAGAATTTTAAAACCCGGAGGCATGGCGATTTTACAAATTCCACAGGATTTAAATCGCGATAAAACTTTTGAAGACAACAGCATTACTGATCCTAAAGAAAGAGCAAAAATATTTGGACAATATGATCACGTAAGAATTTACGGGAAAGATTATTTCAACAAACTTCGCAATATAGGTTTTGAAGTTGAAGAAGTGGATTTTACTGCTAAACTCAGTGTTGAAGAAATTGATAAATTCCGTTTATCTAAAGGTGAAATAATTCCGGTTTGTAGAAAAAAATAAAATTTATTTTGTCAAAACTTCTTCAAATCCTTTAGATAAATACGTTTTTAATTCTCCTTTTTCGTCATAAATAAAAAACACATCAATATCCTTTTGTTTTTCCGCCACTTGTTTTGATTTTTCAATTCCCATAGCCATAAAAGCTGTTGCATAAGCATCTGCAGTTGCACAATCCTCTGCCAAAACAGAAACACTAAGCATATTTACTTTTTTTGTATATCCTGAAGTGGGATCTATAATATGATTATATTTTTCTCCTGTAATAGAATCGTATTTAAATTTTCTATAATTTCCTGAAGTAGCTAAACTCTTATTTCTCAATTCTACCACTCCTTGCAATTCATTAGGGTTGGTTTCAATTCTGGGGTCATCAATTCCCAAACGCCAATATTTTCCGGAAGCCAAGTTTTTTCCTTTACTGCGAATCTCCCCGCCTATTTCTGCCAAATAATTTTCAACTCCTTTTTTTTCTAATAAAAAACCTAATAAATCCACAGCATAACCTTTTGCAATTCCATTAAAATCCAATACTGTTTCCATATATTTTTTAGAAATTTTATTTTCAGTTGTGATCGATACTTTGTCCAATCCCACAAAATTCATCAAAGAGTCTATTGCGGTAGAATCTACTTTCACCTCCATCTTTTTAGGTCCTAATCCATATAAATTCACAAGATCTCCCACCGTAGGATCAAAATACCCGAAAGTATTTTCATGAATTTCTTTAGATTTTAGAAACACGATTTTAAACATTTCATCTACAACTATACTACTATCTCCTGCATTGATTTTTGAAATATCAGAATCATCTTGATAAGTACTCATAGAATTATTTACCACTTCAAAAATAGAATCAATTTCTGTTTGAAGATCAAGTTTTTCTTCTGAAAAAAACTTCAATTGATAATCAGTTCCCAATGCAAAACCCGTATAAGTTTGCATTTTTTTTGATTTCTCTTGCTGACAAGCTGTAAAACTGAATAAAACTAAAAGAAATAAAATTCTACGCATAATGAAATATTTTTTCTTAAAAATAAGCTGAGCAAAGATACAAATTGGTTTTAAGCTTGATTAGGAAAAATTTAATATAGCTTAGACATTCTTTATAAGATAACATTTTATCTTCCCTAATAAATAGACTTTCTTTTACTCACTTCCTATTTAGTTTCTTAAATACAATATATCGATTAATACCTATTGTGAGTTTTATAAGTCTACAACACCTCATCATCAGTAAGTCAATTTCGATATTATTAGTTCAACCCCATATTCTACGATTTTCAGCATCTATTTCTTAGACATTTTAAACTTATTTTCATTTTTTTAACGTTTTAATGTAACGTTATTTCAAACAAATAAAAAAACCGTTTTCATTTTAAAATGAAAACGGTTTTTCACGCACTAATATTACTAAGATTAGGTTCAACGAAACCGGTTCACAGATTTTACAAGATCTTCGTCCTTTTTAACGGCTTTTCCAGCCAATCTTAAAAAAACGATAGAAATAATAGGGAACAAGATCCCAATGCCTTTCTCCGAAAATAAGTCAGCAAAACTATTTTCTCCAGGCAAGTTTAGAAACCAGTACACGAAAAATCCCAGCAAAACTAAATTTAAAATAATATTCAGTTTGATTAATTGTATTTGCAATTTGCGATTATTAAATAAAAATATAATAATCATAGCAAAAATAGCAAGAGCTAAATATATATATGATATTGAACTCTCATTATATGATAGGAATAAATCTACATCTTTAAAATCCCATTCAGGAATTAAGATAGCAGCTACTCCATAAAGAAGAGCAGTGATTAAAAGATATATAGATTGTATGCGTTGAATCATTTTTCTATTTTATTCACTTGCAAAAATAATAGAATCTTTTTGAAAGAAAAGGAATTTTTCAAAATAAAGTTGTATTATTGCAAACACAAATCATAACTATCACTTGTTTAGTTACTTTGAGGAATATTTTCTTAAATCCTCGTTTTCTAAATAAAAATAACAAATTAGATACTTAAACAGTTAACTTGTTTTCAATTTTATTATTCCAAATACTTACATGTTAGAAATATCAGAACTTAAAGCGAAAAAACTTCCTGAGCTTCAGGAGATAGCTAAATCTTTAAATGTTCCTAAGGTTAGAAGTTACCGAAAATTAGATTTAATCTATCAAATTTTAGATTATCAAGCAGCTAATCCTAAAAAAACAAAAGAGGCTTTGGCTGAAACAGATTCTGTTACAACAGAAAAAGCAAAGCCTAAAAAATCAACAGCAAAGAAAACCACAAAACCTTCTGCTGCGAAAAAAACTGCTAAACCCGAAAGAAAATCTGCTCCAAAAAAAGCAGAACACAAATCAAAAGCTAAAAAAGAAGATAAGCGTGCAACGGCAAAACCGGATACACGAAAATCCAAACCTTCAACAGCTAAAAAGAAATCTGCAGAAAACACAACTGCCAATGATAATGCTCAAAAAACGAATAAAAGAGGGCATCATAAAGGGCAAAAACGAGGAGGAAGAGATAATAATAAAAACAAATATCGTCAACCAGATTATGAGTTTGACGCAATAATTGAAAGCGAAGGAGTTTTAGATATCATGCAAGACGGATATGGCTTTCTAAGATCTTCTGATTATAACTATATCTCTTCTCCTGATGATATTTATGTTTCTCAATCCCAAATACGTTTGTTTGGATTAAAAACAGGCGATACAGTTTTAGGAGAAGTAAGACCTCCTAAAGAAGGAGAAAAATATTTTCCGTTGATTAAAATTACAAAAATTAACGGATTGCCTCCACAAGCAGTAAGAGACAGAGTTTCTTTTGAACATTTAACTCCGCTTTTCCCTGAAGAACGATTCAAATTAGCGGAAAAAAATAGCTCGCTTTCTACACGAATAATGGATTTGTTTGCACCTATCGGAAAAGGACAAAGAGGGATGATTGTTTCTCAACCTAAAACCGGAAAAACAATGTTGCTCAAAGATATTGCTAATGCAATTGCAGCAAATCACCCTGAAGTTTATCAAATCGTTTTACTGATAGATGAACGTCCGGAAGAGGTTACGGATATGATGCGAAATGTAAAAGGAGAAGTTGTAGCTTCAACTTTTGACAAAGAAGCAAGAGATCACGTACGCGTAGCAGACATTGTATTGAGCAAAGCAAAAAGATTGGTGGAATGTGGACACGATGTAGTGATTTTATTAGATTCCATTACGCGTTTGGCAAGAGCTTACAACACTGTTCAACCGGCAAGTGGAAAAGTATTGAGCGGGGGTGTGGATGCTAATGCGCTACACAAACCAAAACGTTTTTTTGGAGCCGCAAGAAATATTGAAGGCGGAGGTTCTTTATCAATTATTGCTACAGCATTAGTAGATACCGGTTCAAGAATGGATGAGGTTATCTTTGAAGAGTTTAAAGGAACAGGTAATATGGAATTAATGTTAGACAGAAATATTGCTAACAGAAGAATTTTCCCTGCTATAGACTTGATGAAATCCAGTACGCGAAGAGATGATTTATTGCTTGATGAAAACACCATTTCTCGTATGTGGGTATTGCGTAAATACTTAGCAGATATGAATCCGGTAGAAGCAATGGAGTTTATCAAAGACAAGGTAAGAAAAACTAAATCTAACGAAGAGTTTTTGATTTCGATGAATGGATAAAAAACATATTAAAACAACAAAAGCCGCAAAATTCAACTGAATTTTGCGGCTTTGTTATTTTTAGGAAAAAAAATTAGAATCCTGGAATATTTGGCATGCCTTCTCGGGCTACTTTTCCTAATTCTTCTTCGTGTAAATCAGATGCTTTTTTAATCGCTTTGTTTAAAGTTAAAACCAGATAATCTTCCAGTTGCTCTTTATCCTCCAGCAATTCATCTTTTACTTCTATATTTTTTATTTCACGATTTGCCGTAATGGTGATATTCAATAAACCATCACTTGATTTTTCTTGTAAATAAACCGTGTCTAACTGTTTTTTTGTCGCTTCTACTTTAGCTTGGGTTTCTTGTAATTTACCCATCATTCCCATTAAATCCATAAGATTGATTCTGTTTTGTTTATACTTGCAAAGATAAAAAAAATATGATTTTTAAATTCTGCTGTAGAAATCATTTTACTACATAAATTGGCAATTCAGAATTATTTAATAACAAATCATTGGTTGTACTTCCCACAAATATGGAGGTGAGTTTATTTCCTCCTTTAGCAGAAAGCATAATTAAATCTATATTTTCTTTGTAAGCATTTTCTATAATAGTTTCTACTACCGAAAAATCTTCGCGATAAGATTGAATAAAAGGAATTTTCTCCAACTTAAAACGCTTGCAAAAATTATTAAACTTAGCAGAAATTTGCTTTTCAGCTTTGTCTATTGCTTTTTCTCTGTTGATATAAGGAAAATAAACCGAAGGAATATTATAAACATGCAAAGCCTGCATTTTCCAGTTCTGCTTTTCTTTCAGCAATTGAGCTCTTCTAAAAGATTTGGCAGAATTCTGCGTAAAATCTGTAGGGAGTATAATGCTGTTTAAATCAAATTTTACCTGTTCAGGAACAAATAAAATATCACAAGAAAGCAAATGCATTAATTTATGTGCTAAACTTCCTGTTCCTCTGAGATCTTGCTTTTTTCCCAATAATAATAAATCTATATTGTTTTCTTTTATCTTTTGTTTAAAAATACTTTCCGTATAATCATCGGCAGTTACTTTAATTTTAAACGTAGATTTTCCATCACAATATTGATTTATTTTTTCTGAAATTTCTTTTTTGATTAAATTTTCCAGTGGAATTTCTTTCTCTTCTAAAAAACCATCCCAAAGATCATGTAAATCAGACTTTTTTATATTGTGAATAAAAGTGATTTTTTCTATTCCCCAAGAATCAACTAAAAACTTAGCATATCTGATGACCACATCATCAATATCAGATAAGTCTAAACCGACCATTAGGTTTTTAATATTTTCCATTTTTTTATTTGTGCTCATCGCAGTTGATTTTTATTTATTTTCTAAAGTTTCTTTTTCTACTTGCTCAGGAATTTCTTTTTGCGCAATTTCTTCTTGCTCTTTTCTAAATAAATTTAAGATATATTTTCGATATTCTTCTGTATCTAAAACTTTTTTTCTTCGTTCAGATTCATGATAATCTTCTTTAATTCCAATCAGAAGAGAATATCCCATCATCAATAAGAAAATCGCAAACGGAAGTCCGGAAATGGTAACCGCTGTTTGTAAAGCGTTTAAACCTCCTCCGTACATCAATACAGAAGCTACGGCACCAATACTGACAGCCCAAATAACACGTTGATATTTAGGGGTTTTTAATCTTCCTCCTGAAGTAATACTATCTACTACCAAAGCTCCTGAATCTGCAGAAGTAATAATAAAACTACAAATTAAAACAACTCCCAATATTTTGAGAACCATAGTTAAAGGGAATTTTTCAAAAAACACATAAATAGCAGTAGAAATATCTTCATTTACAGCGTTAATCATTGCGGTGTCTCCCAACAAAATATCATTCATCGTGATTCCGCCAAAAGCACTAAACCATAAGAAAGTAACTGTTGCCGGAAGAATTAAAACACATAAAATAAATTCTTTAATTGTTCTTCCTCTTGAAACACGTGCAATAAAAGTACCTACAAAAGGTGACCAAGAAATCCACCATCCCCAATACATAATAGTTCTGATTTTTTGCCAATCTGTTTGACGATAAGTTTCTGTATAAGTGGACATTTCTACAAAATTGGTCAAATAACTTCCAATATTTTGAATATATGCTTTAAAGATAAAAGCTGTAGGTCCTAAAAGTAAAATAATTCCAAAAATAGCAATCGCCACACGCACATTTAATAAGCTCAATAAACGAACTCCTTTATTAACTCCACTAAAAGCTGACAGTGTAGCAATTCCGGTGATGGCGATAATAATTATAATTTGATACGTCAGCGTAGAAGGAGCACCAAAAACGGCAGAAAATCCGGCGTTGATTTGTCCTACACCAAAACCTATGGTAGTTGCCAAACCAAAAATTGTGGTCAAAACAGCCATAATATCTACCAAATCTCCCATCCAACCATTTACGCGATCGCCCAGCAAAGGATAAAAAGCAGAGCGTAAAGTAAGCGGCATTTTTCGGTTGTAAGTAAAGTAAGCCAAAGAAAGTCCGACTAAAGAATAAATTGCCCATCCGTGAATTCCGTGGTGTAAAAAAGAAAAATTAATAGCTTCTTGAGCAATTACAGCAGGTTCATGACCTTCAAGTCTTGGCGGATTAATAAAATCTTGCACCGGGTCAGAAATACTAAAAAGCACTAGTCCGTTTCCGATTCCTGCACTAAAAAGCATAGAAAACCAAGCCATCAAACTAAATTCCGGTCGGGCTTTTGGTCCGCCAATACGGATTTTTCCATATTTTCCAAAAGCGATATACAAACAAAAAATGATGAAAATATTGGCCGAAATTGTATAAATCCAACCTGCTTTAGAAGAAACATAACTCTGAGCAGTGTTAAAATAATGTTCAGCTTGTTCTTCAAACAAAAGCGTTAAAATAATGATGGATAATAAAAAAGTAGCCGCAGTAATAAAAACACGTTTATTGACTACTAATCCCAAAAATTTTGTAGGTTTTTCAATCTTTGATTTTTCTGAATCCATAGAATAAAAAATGATTTCTTCTCAGAAAATCCTTTCTGAAAAGTGTTTATAAATGAAAATTAAAAGCTTGTGAGAAAATGAATTTGTTAGAAAGAAAGCATTTTTATAAAGTTATTGGAATGTAATTTCTGTTGATATTGGAAATTTTTCGTCTTTATAAATAGCATAAAATTTTCTTCTTAAAATAAATTTATTTAAAAAATAGGGTGGGAAGTATAATATATTTATTTTTAATCGCCAAATTTTCACTTTATATTTATCTCAAAACCTTATGGAAAGAAAGAGAAGAAAAGGTTTTAACCGTTAAAATAATAGTAAGAAAAATACTTATTTTTATCCCCGTACTGGTTTCCCAATTAATAAACAAAAATATTTTTATTTAAAATTTTTACTCTTTTATGCTCCTAAATTTGCTCTATCTATATAAAGAAAAAATCCGAAACTTTATCATTAAAAACTTCGGACTTCTTTAGTAGCGGGAACTGGACTCGAACCAGTGACCTTCGGGTTATGAGCCCGACGAGCTACCTACTGCTCTATCCCGCGATTTGGAATGGCAAATATATAACCTTTTTTTCAATTACACCAAATAATTATTGAAATAATTTAAAAAATATTTCTTGCCTCCTAAAAATCAATTCGACTAAAACTGTATATTTCTAAATTTAACTGATTTTTTTCGATTTTTGAATTTGTCTTTTTATATTTGAAGCTAACAAATGTTAGTCTTATGAAAACCTTTCCCGTAGAACATCTTGAATTAAGTCAACTAAGAGAATTACAATCCGAACGATTAAAAAAACTCGTTAAGTATTTAGAAGATAAATCTTCATTCTATCCTAAAAAGTTTAAAGAATTAGGTATTTCTTCCGCAGATATTAAAAGTATTGAAGACATTAGAAAACTTCCTATCACTTATAAACAAGATTTAAGAAACACCTACCCTTTTGGAATGCTAACTGTTCCTAAAAATCAGCTTCAACGTATTCATTGTTCCAGCGGAAGCACCGGAAAACCAACTGTTGTAGGATACACAAAAGAAGATATCGATGTTTTTAGCGAGGTTGTGGCAAGATCTTTAAATGCTGCCGGCGCAAAACCCGGGATGCAATTACATAACGCTTATGGGTATGGTATTTTTACCGGAGGTTTAGGTTTACATTATGGAGCAGAAAAATTAGGCATGCATGTTTTACCTATTTCCGGAGGAATGACTTCACGACAAGTGGATTTAATTACTGATTTTAAACCAGAAGTTATTTGTTGCTCTCCTTCTTATGCTTTAACTATTGCTGATGAAATGGCAAAACGCGGCTTAAATTCTGAAAATTGTAGTTTAAAATATGCTGTTTTAGGATCTGAAGCATGGACAGAAGCTATCCGAGATCACGTGGAAGCTTCTTTAGGTGTACAAGCCACCAATATTTATGGATTAAGTGAAATTATCGGTCCCGGTGTAGCTAATGAAGATTGGGAAGAAAAAGGAGGTTCTTATATTTGGGAAGATCATTTTTATGCAGAAATATTAGATCCCAAAACAAAAGAACCCGTTCCGATGGGAAAACAAGGAGTTTTAGTTTTGACTACTCTAACCAAAAAAGGAATGCCTTTATTGAGATATTGGACTAACGACATCACTAGTCTTTATTATGATCCTAATGCCAAAAGGAATATGGTAAAAATGAATCCTATTGTGGGAAGAGCTGATGATATGTTAATTATTCGCGGAGTAAATGTTTATCCAAGTCAAATTGAAGAAGCTTTTTCTCATGTAGAAGGAGTTATTCCCAATTATTATTTAACGCCAATAGAAAAACAACAAATGTTGGTTCAACTGGAAGTTGATGTAGAAGTTTCCCGAGATTTATTAAAAGATAAAAACCTAAAAAAAGGAGACAGAAATTATGAAGATTTCTTTAATGAGTTCTCCTTACGCGTACAAACTGAAATCAAAAAAAGAGTGGGAATCACCACTAATGTAAAGATTCATGAGCAAGATTCTTTACCCAAATGTAGTGGAGGAAAAATCGATCGTATTCTAAAGAAAAAAGATATGGCCAACTTGAGAAAATAATTTTGAAAAACTGCCGATAAAAAGGCAGTTTTTTATTTCTTATAAGTTAGAATTCACCCATTGCAGAACCTCTTTATCAAATCTTGTTTTATGATTTAAAAAATCTTGTTTTATGGGTAAATAATAAAGTTTTTCTGAAGAAATTACATTTTTTAAACGCATAAAATCCTTTTCAGTTGTTAGGATAAAATCTTCTTTTTGTAAAGCAATGATTTCTTTTTCAGAAAAATTATGATGATCAGGAAAATTATGATGAATAAAATTTAATTCTTTCTTTTTTAAAAATTCTACTAAAGGCTTTGGTTTTGCAATCCCGGTGACCAAGGTAAATTCCTTTTGCTGTAAATCTTCTAATTTTAATTTATTTTTTTCATTGGTAATTTCTTCTGCATAATTAATAAAAGAAAAATAAATATTTTGATGTGTTTTTAATTTCAATTTAGTCTTTATGCTTTGCTGTTTTTCTACAGTCAAACTTTCCGGACATTTTGTAACCACAATAATATTTGCTCTTTTTGCGCCTACTTTAGGTTCGCGTAAATTTCCGGCCGGCAACATCAAATCTTTAGCATAAATACTATCATAAGCAGTTAATAAAATAGAGAAACCCGGTTTTACTTTTCGATGTTGAAAAGCATCATCCAACAAAATAATTTCAGGTTTAGGTTGCAATTTTCTCAACTGAAAAATTCCATTTTGTCGGTTTTCATCCACTGCAACTTCAATATTTGGAAACTTATTTTTAAACTGTAAAGGCTCATCTCCAGTTTGTATAGCTTCTTCCTCTCCTTTCAGCAAATAAAATCCTTTGGTTTTTCTTTTATAACCTCTACTCAAAGTAGCTATTCGATAATCTTCTTTTAATAATCTTATTAAATATTCAATCATCGGAGATTTTCCTGTTCCGCCCACACTGAGATTTCCCACACAAATCACCGGAAATTCATAAGCTTTTGAAGAAATCCATTCCCAATCAAAAAACTTATTCCGCAACCACACAATCCCTCCGTATAACAAGGAAAAAGGAAATAATATTTTTCGTAATTTTTGCATAAAAGCGAAGATAAAATAAATCTACTTAATTCTTAGTTGAAATTTATTTTCGATAAACAAGAATTTTCTATATACCTAATCAACTTAGGTATATAAAAAACTTATCTTTGTTTAAAATTTTTGATTTTGTATAAAGGAAATTTAGACACCATAATACTAAAACTCTTATCTGAACATAATAAAATGTACGGATATGAAATCACTCAAAAAGTAAAAGAATTGAGTCAAGGTAAAATCAATATTAAAGAAGGAGCGCTTTATCCGGCTTTACATCGTTTAAAATCAAAAGGATTTTTAGAAGTGGAAACTTTAAAAGTAGATAATCGATTGAGGAAATACTATAAATTAACCAAAAACGGAAATAAAGAAAGTATTGTAAAAACAGCTGAACTCGAAGAATTTATCAATACTATGCAGCTTTTATTAAATCCAAAATTCAATTTCAAATAACTGATTATGAGAAAAGTAAATCAACAAGAAATAGAAAGATTATATCAATTTACTCGTCAGCATTATGTGGAATATTATGATTTACAAACTGAATTGGTAGATCATTTGGCCACAGGAATAGAAGAAAACTGGAAGGAAAATCCGGAATTGGATTTTGAGAAAAATCTACAAAAAGAATTTAGCAAATTTGGCGTTTTTGGTTTTATGGAAACCATAGAAAGTCATCAAAAAGTCATGAACAAAAAATACTGGAAAATTCTGTGGAGAGAAAGCTTTCAAAGTTTAATCAAACCCAGAACTTTTTTAAGTTTTATCTTGATTTTTGGCTTGTGTTATTCGCTATCTTTAAATGAAATAGGATTTGAAATTTTACGAATCGGATTTTTTATTTTAGCAATAGTTGGCATCATTTTTATGTTTAAACAAAACAAGAAAATGAATAATAAGAAAAAAGAAAATCAAAAGATTTACTTGTTAGAAGCCATGATTACACAATCTCAATCTAATGGAATTATTCTCTTCTTACCTTTCCAGATTATGCTGATCAACCATTCTGATAACTTGGGAAATCTGCAAGCCATTTTAATTTCTTTGATTATCAGCTTAACATTTTTACTATTTTATATAACCAACAATATTCTTCCTTCAAAAAAAGATGATATTTTAAAGGAAGTTCACCCGGAAAGAAAATTCATTTAATTTTTCGTTTTAAAAATGATATATTAAGACCAAAATTTGAATAATAATTTATGAAAATAAAAGAAATTCTTCAAGAAATTGAAAAATTAGCTCCTCTCTCCTACGCAGAAGATTTTGACAATGTAGGTTTATTAGTAGGAAATAAAAACACAGAAGTAAAAGGAATTTTAATTGCTCATGATGCTTTAGAAAATGTTGTAGAAGAAGCGATAAAAAATCAATGTAATCTCATCATTAGTTATCATCCTATTATTTTTAAAGGTTTAAAAAGTTTAACCGGCAAAAATTATGTAGAACGCGCGGTGATGAAAGCCATAAAAAATGATATCGCCATTTATGCCACACACACCGCTTTAGATAATTCTTTTGAGGGAATGAATGCGATGATTTGCAAAAAATTAAATTTAAAAAACCGTCATGTTTTAATGCATCAACCGCACACCATAAAAAAACTGATTACTTATGTTCCTTTAAAAAATGCAGATCAAGTCCGACAAGCAATTTTTGATGCCGGAGGCGGAAATATTGGAAATTACGATCACTGCAGTTTTAATTTAGAAGGAAAAGGAAGTTTTAGAGGCAATGAAAAATCCAATCCAACTTTGGGAGAAAAAGGAGAATTACATTTTGAAGAAGAAATTCAGTTGAATATTACTTTTCCAAAACACCGAGAATCTGCTGTTATTTCAGCTTTAAAACAAGCTCATCCTTATGAGGAAATCGCTTATGAAATCTATCAAACCGAAAATAAAAATCAACATATTGGAATTGGAATGATTGGAGAGCGAGATAAAGCTATTTCAGAAAAAGATTTTTTACAAGAATTAAAAAATACTTTTAAGCTTAGTATAATTCGTCATTCTTCGCTTTTAAACAAAGAAATCAACAAAGTTGCCGTTTTAGGCGGAAGTGGAGCTTTTGGAATTTCTGCAGCAAAAGCTGCCGGAGCAGATATTTTTGTTACAGGAGATTTAAAATATCATGATTTCTTTCAAGCTGAAAATCAGATAGTTTTAGCTGATATTGGACATTATGAAACAGAACAATTTACAAAAGAACTTTTACATTCTTATCTTACAGAAAAATTTCGTAATTTTGCAATCGTTTTATCAGAAGAAAATACCAATCCAATTCAATATACCTGATTATGGCAAAGAAAAAGAAAGAAATGACCAATGAAGAGAAGCTACGTGCGCTTTATGATTTACAACTAATTGATTCTCGCATTGATGAAATAAAAAACCTTCGTGGGGAATTACCTTTAGAAGTAGAAGATTTGCAAGATGAAATTGCAGGTCTTAACACTCGTTTGGGTAAATTCAATGAAGAATTGGAAAACAAGGAACAAAAAATAAAAGACAAACGCAATTTTATAGAAGAAGCTCGTGATTTGATGAAGCGTTATCAAAAACAACAAGATAATGTACGCAACAATCGTGAGTTTAATGCCCTTAGTAAAGAAATTGAATATCAAGAATTGGAAATTCAATTAGCAGAAAAACACATCAAAGAATTCTATGCTCAAATTGAACATAAAAATGAAGTGATTAAAGAAACTAAGGATAAGATAAAAGAACGCAAAGAACATCTTTCTCATAAAAAATCTGAGCTTGACAAAATAATGGCTGAAACTGAAAAGGAAGAGAAAAACTTGCTTAAAAAATCAGAAGAATTCAAAAACAAACTTGAAGATCGTTTAGCAAAAGCTTATACACGCATCAGAGGAAGCGTTAAAAATGGTTTAGCCATCGCTCCTATTGAAAGAGGTGCTTCAGGAGGTTCTTTTTTCACTATTCCGCCACAAGTTCAAATGGAAATCGCTTCTCGAAAAAGAATCATCACTGACGAACACAGCGGAAGAATTTTAGTTGATGCTGAATTGGCTAAAGAAGAAGAGGAAAAAATGCAAAAATATTTCGGAAAATAAGATTTCGATTTTTATGATTTCTGAAAGAAGCCGTCTCATTATCCGATGAGGCGGTTTTTTCGTGTTTGTTCTTTTTTAAAGGTTTGAGAGATTAAAATTCCTCGTTTTGCAAAAAATGATAAAAATGTGCCCTTTTAAGCACATTTTTTC
>JAJYSY010000054.1 GCA_021793375.1 Bacteroidota bacterium
ATACTTACCTCAGCATAATCCCCGGCGTGGAGTAAATTTTCAATATTATCAACATCATACTCAACGATAGAAGCTCTTAATTCAGGATTTAATGCTTTACTGCTTCTGGTAAGTTCTACCGGAAATTTTTTATTAGGATAAGCATTGACCATAAAACTTGCTTTGGTTTTTGGTTGTAAAGCATTGGCGTGTTTACTTGGAATTGCTACAGACAAACGCAATTTATCTTCTCTTGAAAGATTGAATAAAGCTTGTTTTTCTCCGCCCACTAAAGCTCCTAAAGAAACTAATCTGTCGGTGATTATTCCATCAAAAGGAGCTGTGATTTCTCTGTATTTTGCCAAGTGTTCTGCTGCAGAAACTTCTGCTTTTACAGCACTCCAGGCTGCGCTATCTGCCATAAAACGAGAACGAGCTTGCTCTACTTCTATCGCAGAAACTGCGCCATCAACTTTAGCAGCTTTTTCTAAGTATTTATAATTTTGTGAACTAAAAGAGAATTTTTCTAAAATTTCTCTTTCTTTACTTTTGGCAGATAAATATTTTTGTTCGATTTCCGGAGCTTCAATAACTGCTAAAACTTCTCCTTTTTTTACTTCGTCTCCAAGATCAACATTTAATTTACTGACGAAACCTTCTACTTTAGCATATAAAGTTGCTTGATCATAAGGTTTTAAATCTCCGGGTAAAGTCAACTCATAATTTAAAGTGTCTGATTTTAAAGTAGTTATATTATAAGTTGGTTTTTGATTTTCGTTGTTTTGATTTTCAGGTTTTTCAGTGTTTGCTTGATTACAAGACACAAATAATAGGGCTGAAAAAATAAGATATATATATATTAAATAAGATTTCATGTTATTAAGCTTTTAAAGATTTATCATAAAAATTACTCAGTTTGTCATCCGGATCTAAGGAGACATTTTTGGGTTTTGTATTGGCAAATGCTTTGGTATAAATAAAAGGTAAAACCAATAAAGTTGTTAAGGTTGAAAAAAGTAAACCTCCAATTACAGCTTGTCCAAGTGGAGCAACTTGTGCTCCTCCTTCTCCAAGTCCTAACGCCAAAGGCATCATTCCGGCAGTCATGGCCAAAGTGGTCATTAAAATAGGTCTAAATCTGGTTTTAATGGCGTGTAAAGCTGATTCTGCAGCAGATTTTAACAATCCATTTCTGGCATTTTCTGCTTGATCAATAATTAAAACAGAATTGGCAACAGAAACACCGACTGCCATAATAATTCCCATATAAGACTGAAGATTTAAAGTGCTCCCCAATAAGCTTAAACTCATCAATCCTCCTGCAACTACAGCCGGAATTACAGAAATGATTACCAAAGCTGTTTTAAAAGATTGATAATAAGCAGTCAGCATTAAGAAAATCACAATAATTGCAACTAATAAACCGGATTGTAAACCCGATAAAGTTCCGGAGAGAATTTTAGATTGTCCGGCGATATTTACACGATATCCACGCGGAGGATCTTCCATATCATCAATAATTTGTTGAACTTTATTTGCTGCACTTCCCAAATCTGAATGTAAAATATTGGCAGTGATTGTCATAAATTTATTGGGTCCTTTACGATTTACTTGTCCGGGATTTTTATTGATTTTTAAATCTGCAACATCTTCTATAGTCGGACTGGAACTCCCTGGTTTAATAGGAATATTTCTTAAGTCATTTAAAGAATTTACTTGATTTTCAGGAAATTGTGTTTGCACTTGAAAAACTAATCCTGAATTTGGATCTACCCACATATTTTTGTTTACATATCTTGAAGAAGAAGTAGCTGTGGTTAAGGCCGAACTCACTTGTTCTAAATCAAGCCCTAACTGAGCAACTCTTTCTCGATCAATATTTATGGAAATACTGGGATAATCAACAGGTTCATTAAGATGAACATCAGTCAAGTAATTTTCTTTTTCTAATTGATTCTGAAGTTTTCTTGCATAGTTTTTTATTTCCTCCAAATCTTTTCCTAAAACTTCAATTGCAATAGGAGTGTTGTATCCTTGTCCCATTATTTTTTCTACCAATTCCATGGGTTCAAAAGTAAACTTGAGATCTGGGAATTCTTCGTTTAAGCTATTGCGTAGATTTTCTTTGAAATCAAAAACTGATCCTTTAAAATCTTTGGGTAATGAAATTTGCAAAACAGCTTCATGCGAACCACTATTAAAGAGGAAAATTCCATTAATCGGAGTGTTTGGGGAATGCATTCCTACCATGGCAGAAGTAACTTCTAATTTTTGTGGAGCTAATTTTGAATTGATATGATTTTCAACATCAACTACATATTCTTCTGTTTTATCTATAGCTGTTCCTTCTGAAGCAGTAATTCTCAATTGAATATCTTTAGAATCACTTGGGGGCAGAATATCTGTTCCTATATTTTTAAACAAAATACCGGATAAACCAAAGGCAATAATAAAATATCCGATTAAAATTATAGCTTTTCGGGGTTCTTGTCGATTGATAAAACTCAAATACTTATCTCTGAATTTATCTAAACGAGAAATCTTTTTGTTTTTATTTTTCTCCGGTTCGTGTTTCATCATCCAGTTTGCCAAAACCGGCACAAAAGTTTGTGAAGCCAAGAAAGAAGCAATCATTGCAGAACCCACCGCAATAGAAAGCGGCATAAACATATCTTTTGGAATTCCCACCATCATTAAAGAAGGCGTTAATACTGCTAAAATACTGAGGAGAATCAACAGTTTTGGAACAGAAATTTCAAACAAAGCATCTATAATTGCCCGAGCTTTGGTTTTATCTTTTTCAAAATGCTGATGAATATTTTCTATGGTTACCGTGGTTTCATCTACTAAAATTCCGATAGATAAAGCTAAACCACTCAAAGTCATAATATTGATGGTTTCTCCTAATAAATACAGCATAATCACTGCAGAAAGCAAAGAAATCGGAATGGTAAGAATTACAATAAAAGCTCCTCTTCGATCTCCTAAAAATAACAAAACCATCAATCCGGTAAGAATAGCTCCTAAAACTCCTTCAACCATTAAGTTTGTCAACGCATTTTCAATATAATTGGATTGGTCAAAAACAAATTCCACATCTACATCTTCCGGTAAATTTTCCTTTAATAAAGGCATGGATTTTTTTAAATTATTAATTGCTGATAGCGTAGAAGCAGAAGCTTTTTTAATCACCGGCAGATAAACAGTTTTTTTGCCATTTACCATGGCATATCCAGTGGTTTTATCGGATTCATCGTTTACTGTGGCAATATCCCTTATATAAACTGTTGGTCCGGATCCGCTTTTAATGGGAGTATTCATAAAATCTTCCGTGTCTTTCAGCAGGGTATTACTCGGCGTCATATAGTTAATATCTCCAATCTGAACATTCCCGGCAGGAGAGGGGAAATTACTTTTTCCGATGGTAGTTAAAACCTCTTCAGCAGATAATCCGTAGGCTCTCATTTCTTTTGGATTTACATTGATAACCATAGTTCGGTTATTACCTCCAAAAGGAGCAGTAGCACTAATTCCGCCAATAGTTACAAAAGCCGGGCGAATTCTGGTGGTTACCAAGTTTTGAATTTCTCCGATAGAGCGTTGTGGACTTTCAAAAACCAATTGTCCGATAGGTTGTGCTCCTGCATCAAAACGAACTACCTGCGGAGGAACCGCTCCGGGAGGCAAAAATGCCATCGCTCTTGAAACTTGTGTGGCAACATCTGCTTGGGCTTGTGCCATATCCGTTCCCGGATAAAAAGTAAGTTTCATTAAAGATAATCCTTGAATACTTTTAAACTCCAAGTTTTCTACTCCATTTACAAAAACGAGTACTTTTTGAAATTCATTAGACATAAATCCGTCCATATATTCCGGAGAAAGTCCTCCATAAGGCATAGAAATATAAATCGCAGGGGCTTCCACTTCCGGAAAAACATCCACTTTGATTTTATTTATGGCAATCACAGAAAAATATAATATAGCAAGCACTGCCACTATGGTTGCTATAGGTTTTCTTAAGGCAAATCTAATTAGGTTTTTCATAATATTTTTTAGTTGAAAACGGTGGTAAGTATTGAAAAATCTGCTTGCGAATACGCATAATCACTCCAATAAGTCCAATAATCATAATAAGCTTTGATACGAGATTTTTCCGTAAACTGAAGTGTTTGCTGTATTTGTAAAAGTGTAGCCAAATCAATGATTCCACTTTCATATCTTACTTTAAAAAGATCAAAAGATTTTTTTGCGGCAGCATAAGCTTCTTCTGCTTCTTCAATTTCTTCAAGAGATTTTGAAAGCTGATGAGTTAAAGAATTTTCTCTTTCTTCCAAATAACGTTCAATGACCTCTTGTTCTTCTTGAAGCTGAATTTGCTCCTGCTGATTTCTTTTTTTCTTTAAACTTTTATCATAAAAAGAACTGATATCCCAAGTCATTCCAACTCCTACCAAATAATTGTTTATCGGAAGTTCATAACTGTCTTTCCATTGATTTCCCTGATCGTTGAAACCAACTCCTCTAAACATTCCACCAGCTAAAACAGAAATTGTGGGCAAAACTTGATGAGTGATATTTTTCTCTAAAATCTCGAGTCTTTCTTTATCCTGTTTTTTGGTGGTGAGCAAAGGGTGATTTTTTTCTTCTTGAGAAGAATATTTTTCCTCAATAGTAGAAAGAAATAAATTAGAAGGCATTTCATTTTCTATAGAAATTCCCGCAAATTCTTTTATTCTGTTGGCTGAGGTTTTTGTTTGTGCTTCCCATTGTTTTTGTTGTGCCAAAGTTTGTTTTAAATTGGTTTTGGCCAACAAAGAATCTGCTGCGGAAACCAAACCTGAATTTACTCTGCTTTGAGAAAGTTTGAGAATAGTAAGATCTCTTTCCACTTCTTCTTCTGCCCAAGTTTGCATGTATTTAGCATACATCCAGGTTAAAAAAGAATTGGTGATTTCTCTTTTTAATTCTATATCAGTGAGTTCATAATTTGTTTCTGCTTTAGCTTTTTCAAGATCAGCTAATTTTACTTCATCTCGATGTTTTCCAAATTGAATAACATCCCATTGTGCAGTTGCTGAAACAAAAGTGTTTACAGCAGTTTGATTTGAATTTCCTTCTCCGCTGACATTAAAAATTCCGCCTAACGGAAAAAAAGCACCGGGAGTTCCTTCATAAGTTCCATAAGTGTTTTGTGCTTGAAATTGAATTCCGGGTAAATTTTGTCTTTTTGTGATTTTATGATGAAGATCTGCTGCTTC
Source organism: Bacteroidota bacterium (assembly GCA_021793375.1). Lineage (GTDB taxonomy): Bacteria > Bacteroidota > Bacteroidia > Flavobacteriales > Flavobacteriaceae > JAJYSO01. Next base: position 5,238 of record JAJYSY010000054.1, read on the forward strand.
TATTGCTGCTGTTTTTGCTTTTAATTGTGGATAAGAAGCTGCTTGTTGATAAAGATTTGTCAAAGTTGCTTTCTCGGAATTCTGTGCAAATAAATTAAAACAGCATCCCAACAAAAACAATATAGACAAGAGTCCTTGTTTCATGGTAAAAAATATTAAATAAGTTTAGAGATAAATGAATTTCCTAATCATTCAAGAAGTTGAAGATTAGGTTTTTATGAAAAAAAAGAAAAGCTGTTTAAGCGTAAATTTGTAAGCGTTTCAATTGAAGATATAAACGCGAACTAAACCTATGGGGTAGAAGCGAATTGATAGACCCGGATCCTTTTTCAAAAGAAAATAAAAATCCAAGTAATAATATAGATTTTAAAATCAATAAGGGGATATCCCCCATATTTTTGATAATTGTTTTAGATAAAACAGGAGTAAAAGCTGAAATTTTTTCAGCACAAACTTTACAGGATTTTGTAGTGAAAGAAGCTAATCCTGAAGAGGATTTTTCTAATCCTTGAAATATTTCAACAGTGTTTTCTCCATTTCCATTCGGTACAATAGAATTTTTTAAAGTACAAGAATTGGAAAGAATTAACCAAAAAGAAAAAAATAATAAAATCAGCTTTCGCATTTATTATCTAAATATAATCTTGTTAAACACTGAAATTTATTTTCAGAAGAAGTGCGATTATACAATAATTTGTTGAAAAAATAAATATTTTAAGACTAATTTAAATGTTTGTTCTTTATAGATTTATTGTATAAAAATTTAAATATAAAGTATAACTATTAAACGCAATTAAAAATAAAACTATTGAAAAATAACATAATGCCTGATTAAAATCATATTTTTATAGGAATTTCTTTAAGATTTTTGCTTAATGATTAAAATATGAAATTATGAGAACTTATTTTTTTAAACCGATTTTAGAAGCCGTAAGACTATGGTTTGTTCCGCTTTTGATAGGAATAATCTTTTTTATAGTTGGAATTGTGGTGTTGAGCTCTCCGTTGAGTGCTTTGGTATCTCTTTCAATTTTGTTTAGTATTTCTTTTTTGTTTGGTGGAATTGCAGAAATAATTTTTGCCCTCCAAAATCGAAAAGTATTAGAAAATTGGGGTTGGCAATTAACTATGGGAATTTTTACTTTATTAATTGGAATTCTTTTGTTGAGAAATCCGGAACTTTCTGTAAAAACACTTTCTCTTTTTGTAGGTTTTTTAATTATGTTTAGAGGAATTGCAGCGATTAGTTTTTCTTTGGATATCAAAAGATATGGAGGAAGAAACTGGGGTTGGCTATTAGCTTCGGGAATTATAGGAACAATTATTTCCTTCATCCTGATTGGGAATTTTACACTCGCCGGAATGTTTGCTGTAATTTTTGTAGGAATGAGTTTTATTTTTGGCGGAGTTTTTAATGTGATTTTCTCTTTTCAATTGAGAAAAATCCACAGAAGAAGCAAGAAAATATCTGAAAAATTAAAAGAACGCTATCACGCACTGCATCAAGAAATAGAAGATATTTATTGGGAAGAGATTGAGGAATAATTGATAAAAGAAATAATTTCAAATAAAACCTTCGATATTTAAAATATTGGAGGTTTTGTTTTTTGATATGCAATCAAAAAATAAAAGATTATAGAAATTATGAATGAAATTTAAAACAAACTAAGTATATTTCTAACCCAAAAAATAAAATTATAAGAACAAAAAAAGAGCTTTTTAAACATATAAAATATTAGCGACGATATCACGCGTTTCTTTTCTAATAAAATTGGACACTTTATAAGACAAAGAGAAACTGCGAGAGACGCGCCTGTTATGGCGTGTCTTTTTGCCGTTTCCAATTTTGTCAGGTAGTCCAATACCTTTTAGAAATAGGAAACTTAAATATGCAAAAGGACATGCTCTTTTTATTTATACCTAACAGGCAAAATGAAACTCTACCACACTTTAGAACAACAACTTCAAAAAGAGCCCAATTTTACAACCGATGATGGCGAATTAAAAAAATGGGTGGTTTTAGATAAAGCCCGAAAAAATGATGCTGAATTACTCAGTTTATTGCTTCAACATAAAACGCTAAAAGAAAAATTCTTTCAAGAAAAAGAAATAGACCAACAATCGGTATTATTATTTAAACAAGCTGATTTTCTTCAGTTTTTAGAGCAAAAAAATTATTTAAACGATTCTTATACGCAATATCGAAATAAAGTAGGATTGCAAATTGATGGTCGTTATCTCAATCAACGTAACGAAGTAGAATTAGTTTGGCCGTATAAAGATTGCATTTTGGAAGGCGGACAAACTAAAGAAGAGCAAAAACGCGAAGAGATTTTCTTTAATCAAACTTTGGCACAAGATGAAATTACTCAACTTTTAGAACCAAAAGTGTTGACTAATGCAAAAGTTTACACCAGAGACGGAGAGCATAAATTTGAGCAATTTAATCGGGATGCGGAATTCAACAAAAAACGCGGACTGCCTGAAAATACCATTACCGACAATCTCATTCTCAAAGGAAATAATTTATTGGCTTTACATTCATTAAAAAAAGAATTTGCCGGAAAAGTCAAATTGATTTACATCGACCCACCTTTTAATACAGGAAATGATTCATTTAAATATAATGATAGTTTTTCGCGTTCTTCTTGGTTAACTTTTATGAGAAATAGACTTGAAGTTGCAAAAAAACTTTTAAAGAATGATGGGGTTTTATTTGTTCATTTAGATCAAATAGAACAGTCATATTTAAAAGTACTTTGTGATGAAATAATGGGTGAGGAGAATTTTATTAATATTATTACAGTAAAATCATCAACGCCAAGTGGAACAAAAACAGCACATAAGGATAAAACAATTATTAAATTAAAAGATTTAATTATTGTTTATAAAAAGAAAGATAAAATTCAGTTAACACCACAATATCAAAGAAGAAAACAATGGGATACACATTATTCAAAATATTTAGTAAAAGATAAAAATAACTATGTTTTACTTAATTTAAAAGATATACTTAAAGAAAAAAAATTATTAAAATCAAAACAAACATTAAAAGACTTAGATATAAATAATAAAGATTTTAAAAAATTTTATTTAAAAAATGCAGATAAGATTTGTCGGTTGCAATCTCATAAAAATAAAAAAGCAAAAGAGAATTCTAAATTAAAAAAAAATAAAGTTTATGAGCATTTTAAGGATGGAGTTTTTGCAGGGTTATTTTATAATGGTCAAGTAATAACACCATTACAACAAGGATTAAAAACTATTTATTATAATCAAAAATTTCAAAAAGATTTAGGTTTTTTGATTTGTGATTTTTGGGATGATATAGATTTTCAGAATACTCAAAACGAGGGAGGAGTTAGTTTTCCAACTGCTAAAAAACCAGAATTATTATTGTCACGTATTATAGAGTTAACCACTAAAGAAAATGATATTGTTCTGGATTTTCATTTAGGAAGTGGAACTACTTCAGCAGTAGCTTTAAAATCTAATCGTCAGTTTATTGGAGTAGAACAATTAAATTATGGAAAAGATGATTGTGTAAAAAGACTACAAAATGTAATTGCAGGAGAACAATCAGGAATGTCAAAAGCTTATAATTGGCAAGGCGGGGGTTCTTTTACTTATTTAGAGCTTAAAAAATACAACCAACATTTTATAGAGGAAATTGAGAAAGCAAAAACAGCAAAAGCTTTATTAAAGGTTTGGGAAGAAATGAAAGCCAACTCTTTTATAGATTATAATGTAGATCTTCAAAAACAAGAAAAACATATAGAAGAGTTTAAAAAACTCAAACTTCAAGAGCAAAAAGAGCATTTATGTGCGATTTTAGATAAAAACCAACTTTACGTTAACTTATCTTCTATAGAAGATGAAGACTTTAAATGCAATGCTGAAGAAAAGAAAATCACTAAAGATTTTTACCAATTAAAATAATTTTTCCCGTCGTGATAAACCTGACAGGTTTTCGAAAACCTGTCAGGTTTGAATTAGCTTAATTAAAATCTTCCTTTAAACTATTTAAACATTATATAGTATGAAATTTTTATATCAAGTATTTGAGAATTCTATCGTTAAAAATATGATGATGCGGTATGAAATTCCCAAACACATTACCAATAATCTGAAATACAAATCCAGACCCTATCAAGAAGAAGCTTTTAAACGGTATTTATTTACTGAAAAAGAAGATTTTGAGGAAAAACCCGAAAGACCCTTACATTTATTATTCAATATGGCTACGGGAAGCGGGAAAACCTTAGTTATGGCGGGACTGATTTTACATTTATATGAAAGAGGTTATCGTAATTTTTTATTCTTTGTAAACAGCAGTACCATTATTGAAAAAACCAAGGAAAACTTTTTAAATACTCAAGCTTCTAAATATTTATTTAAAGATATAATCAGCATTAACGGAAAAGAAGTTCATATAAAAAGCGTAGAAAACTTTGATGAGGCTGATGATGAAAATATAAATATCAAGTTTGTTTCCATTCAAAAATTAACTTCAGATTTGCTGTTATACGTCAAAGAAAACAGTTTGAGTTTTGAAGATTTTGAAAATCGGAAAATTGTATTAATTGGTGATGAAGCACATCATAATAACGCCGATGTTTGGGGAGATTTGGTAGAGAAAATCCATCGGATGAATTATGAAAATATCTTGTTGGAGTTTACGGCAACTTTAGATTATGAAAGTAAGAAAATTGTAGAAAAATACCGTTCAAAAGTAATTTATCGGTACGATTTGGCACAATTCAGAATAGATAAATATTCTAAAGAAATTAATTTATTACGCTCCCATTACGCCAAAAAAGACCGTGTTTTTCAAGCTTTGATTTTAAATTTATACAGACAAAGTTTAGCTACTTCACATTATGTGAATTTAAAACCGGTTATTCTATTTAAATCAAAATACATCAAAGATTCGGAAGCCAATAAAAAGGAATTTCATAAATGGATAAAAGATTTTTCTGAGAAAGAGGTTCTTCATATTCAAAAAACTTCTACCATTCCTATTGTTCAAAAAGCTTTTGAATATTTTAAAAAGCAAAACATTTCAAACGCAGAAATTGCCAAACAAATTCGATATAATTTTAGAGAAGAAAATTGTTTAAGTGCCAATAACGATAAAGATGCCGGAGAAAATCAGATTTTGTTAAATACTTTAGAAGATGAAAATAATCCTATTCGAGCCATTTTTGCTGTTGAGAAATTAAATGAAGGTTGGGATGTGTTGAATTTATTTGATATTGTTCGACTTTATGAAACACGAGATGGTAAAAAAGGTAAACCCGGGCGGACTACACTTTCAGAAGCACAATTAATTGGGCGAGGAGCACGGTATTTTCCTTTTCAAATTGATGAAGAACAAGAACGATTCAAACGGAAATATGATAAGGATCGAGAAAACGATTTAAAAATTTTAGAAGAATTGTATTATCATACCTTAGAAGATAGTCGCTATATTTCTGAGTTGAAAAAAGCACTGGTAGAAACCGGAGTTTATGAAGATGAAGACAATTTAGTAGAAAAACAATTAACGCTTAAATTAGATTATAAAAAATCCAAACATTATCAAGAAAAGTTTGTTTTTAAAAACAAAAAAGTGGTTCGTAGTTTTGATGGAGTAACTTCTTTTAAAGATTTAGGCGTAAAACTTAAAAATCATAAGCATTTATTGTCTTCAGGAGTAGGACGAACATCGGGTGCTTTTTTTGAAATGGAAAACCCAAAGTCAAATACAGAAGTAGTCAAATCTAAAGATATTTTATTATCAAAAATTCCTACACATATTATTCATTTTGCCATAAGTAGTTTGCCGTTTTTTTATTTTCAAAACTTAAGAACATATTTTCCGGCTTTAAAATCAATTCGAAATTTTATAAAAGAAGATGCGTATTTGGGGAATTTGGAAATTACTTTTCAAGGCACACCGGAGCGATTAACACAACTTTCAAATTTTGATTATTTGCAAGCTATAAAAGGAATGTTGCTAAAAATAGAAAATGAAATCAAAAATAACTCAACTACTTATCAAGGCTCCAAATATATTAAAAAACCAATCTATGAAGTTTTTAAAGATAAAGTGATTCGAGTAAAAAAAGGAAGTGAACAAGATGATGGTCAAGAAGATTTAATTGCCAACGAGCCTTGGTATGTTTATAATGCTAATTACGGAACTTCTGAAGAAAAGAAATTTGTAGAATTGTTTTCCAGAAGATTTGAACAACTCAATAAAAAATACCAAGATATTTATTTGATTAGAAATGAAAGAGAGTTGGCAATTTACGATGAAAAAGGAAGACGATTTGAACCTGATTTCGTATTGCTTTGCACACAAAAAGAAGATAGAAATATAACCTATCAGGTTTTCATTGAACCTAAAGGAAATCATTTAAAAGGAATAGATCAGTGGAAAGAAGATTTCTTACTACAAATGCGAGCGAAAAAGAAAAGTATAGAAATTCATACCGACACCTATTTAATTACCGGTGTTCCATTTTATAATTATGAAAATGAAAATGAGTTTAAAAAAGAATTAGAAAAGACTTTAGAAATGGATTAGTTTTTTAATAATAACGACCTCATTCAAACTTATTTTTAAACCCCAATAATCTCAATGCGTTGGCGACCACCAAAAGCGTGGATCCTTCATGGATGATTACCGCCGGACCAATGCTTAATCCTAAAATAGTGAGTGGAACTAAAACTGCCATTACTCCAATACTGATAAACAAGTTTTGTTTGATGATTTGTGAAGATTTTTTTGCCAAGGAAAAAGCAAAAGGCAAATGTCTGATTGAATCGCCTAAAAGAGCAATTTCTGAAGTTTCTAAAGCTACATCGCTTCCTGCTGCTCCCATAGAAATTCCGACATTGCTGTTTGCCATTGCGGGAGCATCATTTATACCATCGCCCACCATGGCAATATGATAATTTTGTTTTTCTTTTTTGATAGCACTCACTTTATCTTCCGGAAGTAAATCTCCAAAAGCTTCATTAATATGTAATTCCTTGGCAATGGAATCTCCCACCCGCTGATTATCTCCGGTGAGCATAATAATCTTTTTAATACCGTTTTTGTTTTTTAGATTTTCAATGCTTTCTTTGGCTTCTGGTCGAGCAGTGTCTTGTACTCCAATAATTCCGATATAATCTTTTTCTTCTAAAACAAGCATCGCAGTATGCCCATCATTTTCTAATTTTACCAATTGATTTTCTAAATCTGCAGGTAAACTATTTTCGGTGATTTCCTGCATTAAACGACGATTTCCAATATAGATTTTCTTCCCTACAACTTCAGCCTTTACGCCTCTTGCGGTGAGAGATTCTAAGTTTTCTGCAAGTGGAATTTCCTGATTTTTCAATTGTTTTTTTCCATCGTTGACAATAGCTCTCGCCAAAGGATGATCAATTAAACTTTCTACAGCAACAGCTTTTTTCAATAATTCATTTTCAGTGTGTTGCTGATAAGGAATTACTTTGGTAAGCTGAGGAATTCCGGTGGTTAAAGTTCCGGTTTTATCAAAAGCAATGGCATTTATTTTTGCCATTTCTTGTAAAGGTAAACCTCCTTTGATTAAGATTCCGCCTTTTGCAGCTCGGGCAATTCCGGCTAAAACTGCACTGGGAGTAGAAATTGCTAAAGCACAAGGAGAAGCTGCTACCAATACTGCCATAGCACGATAAAAACTTTCTTTAAAAGTTTCGTCAATCACCACAAAAGCAAAAAGTAAAAACGCAACTAAAATCAATACAGCAGGAACAAAAAATGCAGCAAACTTATCAGCAAAAACTTGCGCCGGAGCTCTTTGGGTTTCCGCTTGTTGAACCAACTCTACCAATTTGGATAAAGTGCTGTCTTTTGAAGTGCGTAAAACTTTTATTTCCAAAGGGTGATTTCCGTTGATGGAACCCGCAAAAACTTTGTGTTGTGCAGGAAGATTTTCAAATTTTTGAAATGTGTTTTCTTCAAGAGGAAGCTTATCTACCGGAATACTTTCTCCGGTTATGGGAGCTTGATTTACAGCTGATTTTCCTGAAATAACCACACCATCTGCAGCAATTTTATTATTGGGTTTTACCACAATAATATCTTCTTTTTTGAGCTGATCAATAGGAATTTCAACAATTTTTTCTGCTTTTTTTAGCAAAGCAGTTTTTGGAGCTAATTCTGATAAAGCTGAAATGGATTTTGTGGCTTTATCCATCGCATAATGCTCTAAAGCATGACCTATACTGAACAGAAATAATAACAAACCCCCTTCGGCAAAATTGCCTAAACTTGCTGCGCCAATTGCCGCCACCAACATCAGAAAATCAATATCGAATTTCTTTTCTTTTAAGCTTTCAAGAGCGTGAATTAAAGTGTAATATCCACCAAAAAAATAACTAATCGCATAAATGGGCAGATAAATTATGATAGAAAAATCGCTTAATTTCTCTATTAAAAAAGCGATTAAAAGAAAAATTCCGGAAAGAATTGCAAAGACTAAATCTTTTTTAAATCCATAAACTTTTTTCTCCACCGGAGTACAACAAGCATGTTGATGGCTCATAATATGATTTATTTATTACAAGCAAAAATAGGATTTTATTCCATGCAATGGAAGTGCATTATAAAGCAGAAGAATTACAACGCTGACAAATTCCTTTGACAATTAAATCCACATCTTGTGCAATATAATCTTTGGGTAATCTGATTTTTGGAATGCTGTAATCGGTTAAGCAAGATGTTTCTTCACAAATAGTGCAATGAAAATGCAAATGTAAATCTTTGTGTTTTTCTTCATTGCAAAAAGCATGACAAAGCGCATACTTTGTGATTCCTGTTCCGTCTTCAATAGCGTGTACAACTCCTTGATTTTCAAAGGTTTTTATGGTTCTGTAAAGCGTTGTCCTGTCGGCGGATTCAAAATTATTTTCCAAATCTGTCAAGCTGATGGCTGTTTCAGAAGAGGAAAGAGTTTGATAAACTAAAATCCGCATCGCGGTGGGACGAATATTTTTATCGTTTAAAATATTTTCTACTGCTTTGTTTGACATTTTATTCGTGAAGTTTTATCAAGTATTTGATTAAATCTGTTGAGGTTACAATTCCGATTAATTTTCCTTCATCTACCACCGGAAGAGAATGAAAACTCTGTTGTGAAAGCAATTTTGCTGCTTCTTTAATGCTGTAATTTATATCTATAAAAACCGGCATTTTTGTCATGACTTGTGAAATACTGAAATTATCAAAAAGAACAGATTCTACACCGTCTTCTTCTTCATTTAAATCTGAAACACTGATTTTTAATAAATCAGATCTACTGATTACCCCGATTAATCGATCTTCATCCACCACGGGGATATGTCTGATGTTGTGTTTGTTTAATAAATTTTCTACTTCATATAAAGATTGTGAAGGATTTACGGTAATGGGATTTTTCGACATAATTTCTGTGATAGAAACTTGATGATTCATGGATAAAATTTTAGCGATTACAGATAGGGAAAGATAGAATATCTTTATTGAAAAAACAATAAATTAGCAGGAGATTAATAGGGTTAAATACTATATTTTTTCTGTTTTTTCATAATTCATTTCTCGATACAATTTCCTTTCAAAATCTTAGCAGATTTTAAACGAAAATCACTCGAAATGACATATTAGTTTTGCTGTCAGTTCGAGTAAAATTATTTGTAGCGATAGCGGAAAAATAATTTTGTATCGAGAACTATTCAATGATTTTAATTAACTTTAATTTTAAATTTTTCAAATGAAAGAGTATTATGTATATATATTAAAATGTAATGATGATAGTTATTATACAGGAGTAACTTCAAATATTGATGAAAGATTTATTGAACATCAAGAAGGAAAATACTTAAATAGTTATACTTATAAAAGAAGACCTGTACAATTGGTTTTTTATCAAAAGTTTACTGATATAAACTTAGCAATTAGATATGAAAAGAAAATAAAAAAATGGTCACGTGCTAAAAAGGAAGCTTTGATAAATAAGGAATTTGATAAACTACCAAAGTTATCTAAAAAGAAATTTAAGAAATAATTTTTGATTGTCAGTTCGAGTGAAATTATTTGTAGCGATAGCGGAGAATAATTTTGTATCGAGAACGGATTTTTCATAAACAGTTTTTTCATAATTCATTTCTCGATACAATTTCCCTTCAAAATCTTAGCAGATTTTAAACAAAAATCACTCGAAAAGACATATTAGTTTTGCTGTCAGTTCGAGTAAAATTATTTGTAGCGATAGCGGAAAAATAATTTTGTATCGAGAACGGATTTTTCATAAAACAGTTTTTTTATAATTCATTTCTCGATACAATTTTCCTTCAAAATCTTAGCAGATCTTAAACGAAAATCACTCGAAATGACATATTAGTTTTGCTGTCAGTTCGAGTAAAATTATTTGTAGCGATAGCGGAGAATAATTTTGTATCGAGAACGGATTTCAATAAAGTATTTTTTTATAA
>JAJYSY010000097.1 GCA_021793375.1 Bacteroidota bacterium
TATAAATTCTTCTCAAATTATTCACCTAAAAGAATTGCCGAAGCTATCGAATCAGTATAAAAAATAAGTGGGAGTAACATCCCACTTTATAAATCTTTTAAAATATGACACTTACAATATGAATTTTAATTTACATTGCATTATGCTATGTAATTATAACCTTTTTTATTAATTCACAAAAAAAATAAATTATGACACTTAAAGAAAAATTAGAGATCGTAAAACAGGAATTCAGAAACAGAATTATCAACGGAGAGTTTGAAGTTTTGTCGGCTTATACCCACGAAATGATTGGGTATTTAGGCACAATAAGAATATCAATAGATGATGTGTCATTTAGTATGGCTTTATCTGAAAAAGGAGATTTCATAAGCATACATGAAGGATTAGAGCTTAACTTCGGATATAACGCCAAAAAAGAACTTAAAAACCTTTACAAGGCTTTTCATAAAAACTTAGACCGTTCTAAAGAAATAAAAATATTGGAAGAAAAATTAAAACAATTAAAATCGTAAATTATGAGCAATAAAACTCACTGGAGAAAATTAGCTCCATCAAATTATCTCGGTGCGTGGGATATCGAAAAAGATACGCCCGTAACAATCGCATCAATCAAACAAGAAATGGTAAAACCAAATGCAAACGCACCAGAAGAAGAATGCGTTATAATGAAACTTAGAGAATTTAATAAGCCTATGATTGTAAATAAAACTAACTTGAAGGCAATAGAAAAAGCGACCGGAACGGCTTTCATTGAAGAATGGGTTGGAAAAAGAATTGCTTTATTCTCAAAAAGTATAAATGCGTTCGGTCAGCAAATGGACGCAATTCGAGTAAGGCAATCAGCGCCTAAACCGAAAGCAAAGCCGAAACTAACCGATGCGGCATTTGATAATGCTTATAAAATGCTTATTGAAGGAAAAGCTAAACTAAGCGACTTCAATAGATACGAATTAACAGAAAGTCAAAAACAAACACTTAAAGAATATGAAAACAAATAAACTAAAAGTTAGAGCAAGTCAAATGGGGAGGTTGATGACACTTCCCCGTTCAAAAAAGGCAAGAGAAAATAATGAGTTATCAGAAACGTCAAAATCTTATGTAAAAGAAGTAGCTTACTCGGATTTCTTCGGAATTAAAAAAGAATTCTCTTCTAAAGAACTTGAAAAAGGGATCATTTGCGAACAAGATAGTATTGATTTATTAAATCTTGTCGAGTTTGCAGAATACAACAAATCGGAAGAGTTTGGGGATAATGGATGGCTTACCGGCCACCCAGATATCTTAACAGAAAATTCTGTAATTGACATTAAGACAGCTTGGTCGTTTGAAACTTTTCCATTTCTTCAAAAAGATATGGATGCGGTCGTAAGAAAATCAAAGTATGAATGGCAACTAAGAGCGTATATGATGCTTTTTGATAAAGAAGAATCTAAAATTGTATATTGCTTGGTTGATACTCCGGATGAATTATTAAGCGATTTCGATAATGAGGATATTCATAAGGTTAATCATATAGAACCGAATAAGCGCATTTCGTACAGTCAAATCTTTAAAAGGGATAAAGGCATTGAAATGCAAATGAAGTCCGTATATGATAATGCAAATGAGTATTACAAGGAGATTATTAACGAATTGAAAAATAAATAATGGAACAAACAACTAAATTACGCTTAGAAGGCTTGGTTTTGTGCTATATGCTCCTTACAAGATTGGAGGAGCTTAATCGCACCGGTCATATCGTTCAAAAAGACAAACAAATCATAAATAGGACGATTAAGCATCTTAAGGAAAAAGAGGTTCTTATTGATATGCTTGATGAGCAGATTCCGGATAATATGGATTTAATTATACAGGAGTTTGAGAATCTACTCGAAGCTATCGGAAATGTTAAATATGAGCATTTCCACGCTGTTTACAATGGCATTAATGAACAATTAAAATAAATCAAACCGTGAATGGTACGTGGACACGTTTAACCGTATTTATTTAAATAAAAAACTATGAGTTTAAACAAAACAACAATTATCGGACACATCGGAAAAGATGCAGAAGTGAAAGATTTCGGAAATAATCAAGTTATAAATTTCTCCGTTGCCGTTACAAGAAAATGGAAAAACAAATCAGGAGAAGAACAATCAAAAACAACTTGGTTTGAGGTATCTAAATGGGGCAACAACACAACCTTATCGAATTACCTCACTAAAGGAACGCAAGTCTATGTTGAGGGCGAAATAGAAGCGGATGCGTTCGTTTCAAATCAGGACGGAGAAGCTAAAGGCGTTCTAAGGCTAAATGCTTTCAATATCCAACTTCTTGGCTCAAATCGGGGTAAATCTACAGAAGATGCAAGAGAGGACTATCAAACCGAAGCAGATCCGTTCAGCGACAATTCTCCTTTTTAGGATATAATTTAAATCACTCAATTCAAACCAATCTATTAATTTAGGTTGGTTTTTTTGTTTGTATAAATGTGTAAACTGGATGTAAAAATGTAAAATGAGTGTAAACCTTGTAAAAAAAACCTTGTTTTTTTTTACACTACTTTACACCTGTAAAAAACGTTGTTAAGCCCTGCAAACAAAGCCGTACAGCGTTTTTTGACAAGAAAATCAATCTACTTTTTTACACTTGACGAGAAGAATAATAATATTTTTATTTTCTATTTTTTATTTTAAAAATAAAATGAGTGTAAACTTTACACCTGTTAAAATGACGTAAACCCCTGCAAACACTAAGCTCAAGGCGTAAAAACGGGGTGTAAAAAATCTACTTTTTTTAACAAATTGCTTTACACTTTTGTAAAGT
>JAJYSY010000098.1 GCA_021793375.1 Bacteroidota bacterium
TTCAGCATTTCTCATTGGGCAATTTTAATTGATAATTATTCCATCATTGCCGGATTTTTTATTGTTTTTGCAATCCACCGAGTGATTGGAATGAAAACCGGAATTTCCATTTCAAAAAAAATATTTAATTCTTTTTTTGCTATTGCTTTAGCAAGTTTGATTTTTCCGCCAAGTTTATTTTTTATCATTATTCCATTTATAGGAATTTTACTATTTCATCCGGAAAATTATAAAAACTGGTTTTTATTTATCCCTGCAATTTTAACTATTTTCATATTAAAAACCTGTTTTGATTTATTTAGCATAAATCAGTTTTTTAATCCTTTAGATTTATTTTCTTTTGAAATTATTTCTTATGAAAATTTCTTAAACCCTTATACCCTATCTTCTGTTGGCCTAATCTTTTTATTTATCATTTGGTTTACCGGAAACATCTTTATTTCTATCAGAAGAAATACACAAATTCAAAAAACAACAGATTCTTTATTGATTTTTATTTTGCTTTCTTCTTTATTTGTGGTTTTATTTTCTGAAAATTATACCCAACATATTGAAACTACTCTCCTATTTCCTTATATTTCTTGTGCTTTAATCGGAGGTAGATATTTTGAAATTTCAAATCCAAAAACCGTAAAACTAAAAGAGATTTTATTCATAACTTTAAGCAGTGGTTGTGTTATTCTTGCAATATTATCTTTATGGCAATTGATTTAAAATACATAGAAAATCAACTTCAAAATCGTTGGAAATATCCTTATAAATGGGGTAGAAAACAAAATGATTTATGGGATGATTACACCAATTTTATTTATAAAACACCGGATTGGGAAAAAGTAGTGAACCTAATGAAATTAACCGCAGAAGCCTATGAACTCGATAAACATCAGCTTTTTCAATATGCTGCAAATCGTTGGTATAATTTCTGGAGTGCACAAGCTATTGAAGAGATTTTTTGTCAACTTGAAGGGGTAATTCCGGCTTTAAACACTAAAAATAGATTGGTAGATTTTTCTATTCACGGAATAAATTTTGATCATAAAACTTCTGTTTTTCCTAAAACTTATGGAAAAACTATTATTTATGCACAAAAACATAAAAGAGAATTAATTCATTGGTTATATAAAAACCAAAGTCAAGAAAAAAGAAAACATTTAAAAAATAGATTATTTATTGTGGTTTATGCTGAAAATAATGAACATTGGAAAATTAAAGCTGATTTATTTTTTCTTAAAAATTCAATCCAAAAATATGTAAAAAACTTCCATTCCACAGACTTAGAAAAATTTGAATTTGAAAAAGGAAAATCCACTTTAACAGATGTTATTTGGGCTTTAAAATAAGAATTTCAAGCGTATCTTTACTTTTTATTAAATTAGCTAAAACTTTCTGAATTGAATTATATAGGTTCTAAACACAAACTTTCTTCTTGGATAAAATCAATTATCCATTCTCATGTTGATCAGCCTTTACAAGAATTAGTTTTTTGTGATTTATTTGCCGGAACAGGAATTATAGGTAGGAATTTTAAACCTTTGGTAAAAAAAGTAATCAGCAATGATGTTGAGTTTTACAGTTATGTTTTACTACAAAATTATATTAACAATCACACTGAAATTCCTGATAAACAAAATTATATAGATTTTTTAAACAATATAAAAGGTAAAAAAGGATTTATTGCTGAAGAATATGGAGAAAATGGAAAAGCAAACAGATTATATTTTTCTGAAGAGAATGCAAATAAAATAGATGCAGTTCGTCAACAGATTGAAAAATGGAAAAATACAAAAGAAATCGATGATAATTTATATTACTTTTTGTTGGCTTCTCTTTTGGAAAGTGCAGATAAAATAGCCAACACCGCTTCTGTATATGGTGCATTTTTAAAAAAAATAAAATCTTCTGCTGCAAAAACCATAGAAATTTTACCGGCAAATTTTATTAAAACCCAACAATCTCATCAAGTTTATCAAGAAGATGCAAACACTTTAATCAAAAAAATAGAAGGTGATATTTTATATTTAGACCCTCCTTACAATGCTCGGCAATATGGAGCTAATTATCATTTATTAAATACCATTGCTCTTTATGAAAAATTCACACCAAAAGGAAAAACAGGTTTACCAACTTATTATAAATCATTGTATTGTAGGAAAAATGAAGTAGCTCATCAATTTGAAGAATTAATAAAAAACGCTGATTTTTCTTATATTTTCTTAAGCTATAACAACGAAGGATTGATGTCTCCCGAATTGATAAAAAATATTTTGTCTAAGTATGGAAAATATCATCTTGAAACAAAAACATATCAGAGATTTAAAGCAGATAAAACAGAGAATAGGAATCATAAAGCCAATCAAACTGTGGAATTTTTACATTGTTTAGAGAAGTAAATACCAATAAAGATTAAAGAATTTACTTCTCAATATCGTTTAATATAACAATTCTGATACTTTACTTTCACAATATCATTTTCACTCCACACTTTTTAAGATGGTATTTTGAATACTATACTTCTTAAAGATCAAATAGACATCCTTACCAAATTTTATAATTAGAAATAAAATAGACACATTATAAGGAACGCTATCGTTGAATACCGATAAAACTATAAGGGACACTACCTTAATAAGTAGAAGAAGTAAGAGTTAAAAAAAACAAAGTATATAAAAAAAGCCTTTCAAGTTGTTACTCAAAAGGCTTTTGATTAAAGATGGGCGGTGGCATACTCTTCCGCGTTAGCAGTACCATCTGCGCTGACAGGCTTAACTTCTTTGTTCGGAATGGAAAA
>JAJYSY010000099.1 GCA_021793375.1 Bacteroidota bacterium
TGCCCACTGCCGCGCCATTGTGCGACCAGAGCTAACATCCGCTCACGATTACTTGTTAATGAATCCATGAAAGCAAAGGTAGCGCCGACATCAGACTATTCAAATATGTACTTGGTGGGATGGATACGGTTAAATTGGGAGAAATGTAAAGTCTTAACTAATTTAATCCTAATTAATGAGAAACATTTTGAAGGAGTAAAAGGTGGTTCCTTTATGTTCCATTTTAATCCAAAATCAAGAGCAGCTATAACGATATGTGACTTAATGAAATCGAATAATAATTATGATGAGCGTTTTAGATTCATCGCTGAAACTTTTAAAGAGAGTCAAATAGATTTTGAGTTTTTCTTTGAATTAATTCGTTGGATAGATACTGGAAGAACAGATGAAGAAAAAACATTAAAATCAGAAGATATCAGTCATTTAAAGAACATTCTTTTAGAAAGAGCATTATCTAAATCTAACAATGAAGGCAGTAATATATTTGAGCATTTTCCAAACCAAACTTTTAAATTACTCGATATTTGGCATAAAAAGGATGCTAAGGAATTAAAAAAATATATAGGAAATTGTTTAATAAAGAATAAAAAGTTCTCAGAAGTTATTATAGATACTTTAACAAGCACAATATATAGTTCTTCCTATCCTGAACCATATAAAGTTGACTTCAAAAAAGAAACCTATGATTTATTAAAAAAATATTACAATATCCAAGAAATATATGATTCATTTCAAGGAGAAGATTATTCGAAATTAAGAAAAACAAAACCTGTATTTTTTGATGTGGATCAGGGACAAAATAAACAAAATGCGATTAGACAATTCCTTTATTATTACGAAAAAGATCATCAGGGAGAATAATAACAGCACAAAACAAACAGTTAGCTACTAGGGTGATTATTGCTTAAAATTCAACGGTCGGTTTCATTTGAACGCAAAAGCCGTTTATTGAATTTTTCTGTTTAAATTTAAAAACCAAAAACGGCTTTTACTTGGGTCAATTTTGAAGTCGAAGTTTCGGATTCTTTGCCCGCCATAAGGCAAGCTGCAACCGTTACAGGATATCTCAAAACAAAATTACAAGCTTTAAATTAACGGCTCAAATTTTGAAATTTAGAACACAGCAGTATGCATAGGAAACAATAGGTCGACGCAAGACAATTCATATTGGTGCTTCAAATTTATTTACATTAGGAATAGACGAGAGAAAGCAGCTCTGCAGAGTTTACCTTAACACTTTATAATAAAAACTGAATTAAAAAAACAAACACTCAATTAAAACCTTGCATTAATCCTCTAATTTTCATATATTTATGTAATCAAAGCAAGATAAAAATGCTTAAAACACTGCAGTTTTTAATCGGGGGAGCGGTAGGCTGGGGCTTCGTATTTGCATCCATTATGCAAATTTCGGAAAACCCATGGTACCACACTGTATTAGGTATTGTTGTGGGGCTAGTCATATTTGGCTGGGGGCTTCGTCCTATTCTGGGGAAATCAGCTATAAAGTATGTGTTCATAGGAACCCTGGGTAGTGCCGGATCCATTGCCTTTATAGGTTTTTTGGGAAGTGATACTGTTTTATCGCCTTATTTAGGTTTTCTTTCATTGTTGGCGATTATCTACATCTCATTCCGTATTATCAGATGGATCGTTAGAGAGATTGTTTCAAGAGTCCGCACCTTTAAGCGGAGAAGAGAGGATCGGAGAAAACTTTGGGATTTATACAAAAAGGTACAGGAACAGAATCAGAACAATCAAGATGAGGAAGAGTTGTTTTACTAAATGGGCAATCAGTTCTCCAACCTAGTTGGTTTTTCTTTTTTCTTTAGTCGTAAAAGACAACCCCTGTTTTCATACCCATTATAGCGTCTTAACTCGAATTTTTTTTCGAGTTTTATCTTTTTTAAAAAATTAAAAACAAAAGTAGGGTCACCCCTACTCCTGTTCTACAAATTCAACTTTGTTCACTATGATCTGAGTGGTGACACGTGAGTTACCCTCTTTATCTTCATAGTGATGATTGGAAAGCTTTCCGTGAACGATAATGTGATTTCCTTTATCAAGGAGTTCTTTTGCTTTTTCAGCAAGTTCATTCCAGAAAACCAAGGTAAACCAACTGGTTTTTTCTACTTGTTCACCATCCTTTTTGTAGCTTTCATTAAAAGCCAGGGATGCTCTGGCAACTGCTTTTCCACCCTTAATTTGGTGGAAGTCTGGTTTAGCTCCTAAGAAGCCTGCGATCTGTACGATGTTTACATTTTTTTTCATAATACTATATTTTTATTTTTTATGCTGGGGTTAAAAGATTTTGAAGCTTTATGAGACAAATGACTGTGGAATACCGGAATGCACATGAGGATATGCCGCAAAAGCATTTGGAGAATAAAAAGCGGCACAATCTACCTTTGCATACAAAAAATAAAATAGTATGAAAAAAATCTGAGTGCAGAAGCTCTTCCGGAGTTTATAGTTTCACTTGTCAGGGGTTAAAGAATGCTCAGCAAGAAATTGAGATAAAAAGGACTAATATGCTGAACAAAAAAGTATTGGTTACGTTTCTGGTAAGACTTTAAAGGTAGAAAAGGATGATATCGAAAGATTATAATTTAGCATAGATACTTTTCCTCATTCCTAGGGGACCAGCTATAAAGTAAATTGCAGCCATCCTTTAGTCTTGCAAAACTTGGATTGTTCCATCGCTATGCTCAGCAATATATTCGCCTTTTTCATTTTTATAAACGAGGGGCTGTCCAATAGAAAATAAA
>JAJYSY010000009.1 GCA_021793375.1 Bacteroidota bacterium
AAGAAAAAATGTGCTTAAAAGGGCACATTTTTATCATTTTTTGCAAAACGAGGAATTTTAATCTCTCAAACCTTTAAAAAAGAACAAACACGAAAAAACCGCCTCATCGGATAATGAGACGGCTTCATTTTTTTGTCTTAAATAGGTGTAGAGGAAGTAGGCGCTTGGTTTATTTTTTCAATAGAATTAATGGTTTGATCAATTCTATACCGCACAGAATTTCTTTGTGTTCTTAAAATAAGTTCACCTAAAAATCCGGCTAAAAACAATAAGGTTCCTAAAATCATTACTGTCAAAGAAATATAAAACCAAGGATTTAAAGCAATCAGCATATTAGGTTCTCCCTTTGTCATTTTATATAGTTTTGAAACTCCTATCCACGCAGCGCTGATAAATCCGATAAAAAACATAACTACTCCCCAAGCTCCAAATAAATGCATAGGTCTTCTTCCAAATTTAGAAAGAAACCAAATCGTGATAAGGTCTAAAAAACCGTGCGTAAAACGCTCCATTCCAAATTTTGTGGAACCGTATTTTCTGGCTTGATGCTGAACAACTTTTTCATCAATTTTAGTAAAACCTGCATTTTTGGCTAAAAGCGGAATATATCTGTGCATTTCTCCATATACATCAATAGATTTTACCACTTCGTTTTTATAAGCTTTTAAACCACAGTTAAAATCATGAAGTTTTAAACCGGAAGTGATTCTTGCTGCGGAATTAAACAATTTAGAAGGTAAATTTTTACTCCAATAAGAATCATATCTTTTCTTTTTCCAACCGGAAATCAAATCATAATCATCTTCAACAATAAGTTTATAAAGTTCGGGGATTTCTTCCGGATTATCTTGAAGATCTGCATCCATAGTAATGACAACATCGCCTTTTACTATTTTAAAACCTGCATGCAGAGCTTGAGATTTTCCGTAGTTTTTTCTAAAACGAATAGCTTTAACAGCTTTATCCTTATTAGAGAATTCTTCTATTTTTTGCCAAGAATTATCTGTGCTTCCATCATCTATAAAAATAATTTCATAAGAAAAATTATTTTCATGCATTACTTGTGTAATCCATTGATAAAGTTCAGGTAAAGATTCCTCTTCATCCAATAATGGTATGACAACTGATATTTGCATTATTTGACAATTGGTTTTTTAGTTTTCAATAAAAGTGCCACCAAAATAGCAGGTAAGCAATATAAAACTAAATTATAAAGGTATCCAAGAAATTGGTTTTTAAATGTAAAAGGAGGATTATCATATAATTGTTGAATAGCTTCTTCAATTTTTTCCGGTTTTTGTTCCATTTTTCCCAACCTATCTTCTATAAGTTTTGCACTTTCATTAGTGACGATTTGTCCGGCATCCGGATCAAAAATATCAAGCAAAAGCCAATTGCTTAGGGTATAAATTCCCAAACCTATAGCTACAGCGATGAAAAAGCCGGAAAACCCTTCTTGAAAACTAAAAGATTTCATATTTGCTTTTCTGCATAATACAGCTGTAAAAGCAGCAAATCCGGTTATGATAAGAAATTTAGAAAACTGATACCACTGACTAATCATCGGAACCCAGTTATGTGTAAAATTGCTATATAAATAAACACCAATATTGATAACCAATAAAGCAATTCCGAGATATAAACCCTGTTTAGAGCTTATTTTTCTTATATTTTCTTTTAATTTTGGCATAAGAAGTTTAAAAAATAAAAGACAAATATATCAAATCCTAATCAGAGGAATTGATATATTTTTTTAAATTACTATCTTAAATATAACAAGCATTTTTTAATTTGTATATTTGTCAAATCTTGAAAAATAGAATTGAAATATTTTTTAGTAAAAATTATTAAATAAAAACATTTAAAAGACTTGGTGATTAATTATTTATTTATAAATTTGCACCTCGTTAATATAATAGCGATAATAAATTAAGTATTTAGAAGATGAAAAAAGGAATTCACCCTGAGAATTATAGACTGGTTGCTTTCAAGGATATGTCTAATGATGATGTTTTCATAACAAAGTCAACCGCAGAAACAAAAGAGACTATTGAAGTAGAAGGCGTAGAATACCCTTTGATAAAATTGGAAATTTCTCGAACTTCTCATCCTTTCTATACCGGAAAACACAAACTTGTGGATTCCGCCGGACGTATTGATAAGTTTAAAAATAAATACGCTAAATTTAACAAGAACAAAAAGAAATAAGAAAATAGTTTTTCATAATTTAAGTTTTAAAGGAGTCTTTATCATTAATAATGGTGAAGACTTTTTTACTTTTCTTACTTTTCGTTCCAGTAATAACTATCCGGATAAGGTCTTTCTCCAAAAACAGAAGTGCCTACTCTTATGATTGTGGCGCCTTCTGCAATTGCCCATTCAAAATCATTACTCATTCCCATAGAAAGTTCTTTCATTTCTACTCCGGGAATATTTTCTGACGCAATTTCTTCTTTGAGTTTTCTCAAAAGTTGAAAACAAGGAATGACCCTTTCTTTTTCAGCACTAAACAATCCGATTGTCATCAATCCTTTGATGTGAATTCTGTCTTTTTGTGCTACATATTTTACAAAATCTAATGCTTTTTCAGGAGCAATACCAAACTTGCTTTTTTCTTGAGAAGTATTCACTTGAATTAAAACATCCATTTCTTTGTTTTCAAATTCCAATCTGTTTTGCAAACGATTTGCCAAGCGTTTTCGGTCTAAAGAATGTAAGCAAGTAATTTCATTTTGAATTAAATACTTGACTTTATTGGATTGTAAATGTCCGATGAAATGATTTTCATGAGTATAAGAAGAAAGCGCTTCAAATTTAGCTCTTACTTCTTGAATTTTATTTTCGGCAATCAGCGTTTCTCCAGCTTCAAAAGCTTTGATGATTCTTTCCGGATCCACTGTTTTTGTGGCCAATAAAAGCTTTATCTCTTCAGGATTTCTTCGGTATTTTTCACAAGCTTTAGCAATGCGTTGATGAATTACTTTTAGATTTTCAGCTATATTATTTTTCATGTTGACATCTTATTTAATATCAATTACCATTTCTTCTAAAGGGCGACGTACTTTTTTAAAATTCGCAAAAAAGTCATCTTCAGCTCTGTATCCGATAGGTAGAATTAATTTAGACTTTAAATTTTGCGCAGGTAATTCTAAATATTCATCGTATTTTTCTGCTTGAAATCCTTCCATCGGGCAAGCATCAATACATTCTTGTGCACAGGTATTTAAAACATTTCCTAAAGTTAAATACAATTGATTTATGGCCCATTGTTGTTTTTCTTGTGTACTCCATTTTCTAAAAAGCTCTAAGCGAAAATTTTTAGACTTTTCAATAATATCATCCGGGGTGTTTCTTATTTTTTTCTCTAATTTAAAAGAATCTTCAATAAATTTATCATCGATAATAGTTTCTATGCAAAAAACCAAAAGATGAGAAGCAGTGCGAACCTGTTCTTGCCAATAAGTGTACTCAAAAAGTTTTTGTTGAATGGGTTTATTGTTGATTACTATCAACTTAACCGGCTGCATTCCATAAGAAGTAGGGGTGAGGTTAAAAGCTTGTTTGATAATATCAATTTTTTCCTCCGGAATAATTTTTTGGGCATCAAATTTTTGCGTTGCATAACGCCATTTTAAACTCTTTAGACTGCTCATAAATTTCTTTCTTTAATAGTTGCAAAGATAAGAAATTTAGAGCAGCTTGAGTTTAGGGTAAAATTATTGAATGCTCTTTTTAGTATTCAATTTTATCAGATTTGTTTTTCCAAGAATTGAAGACTTGTTTGCCATCTTCTCTTAACAGATTGACGAATTTAATATTTCTGTCGTCTATGTTTTTATCTAATTCTTGATAAATAAACTGATCGTCAAAGTCTATTTCTGCGGCATCTCCTTTTGTACAAGCATAATAAACAGCTTTTACTCTTGCCCAATAAATAGCGCCAAAACACATCGGACAAGGTTCACAAGAAGTGTAAATAACACAGTCTTCCAGTTGAAAAGAATTTAATTTTTCACAAGCTTTTCGGATAGCAGAAATTTCAGCGTGAGCAGTGGGGTCATTTTCTGAGGTAACTTGATTATAGCTTTCGGCAATAATTTCTCCGTTTTTCACTACAATAGCACCAAAGGGTCCACCTTTATTATTGTCCATTCCTTGTTGAGCAATTTCTATCGCTCTTTTCATAAATTTTTGATGTTGTTCAGTCATTATTAATTATTTATAAATAAAAGATTAACGTCCTCCACTAAGAGTTTTCAATACTTTAAATCTTTTTGTGGTAAGAAATAAAAAGTATACAAAAACAATAGAGATTAATATTTGAAAAATTACTTTTAAATACTCATTCTGAATATATTGATTTAAAATCGGATAAGTAATGACTATAATGGGAGAGTGGTATAAATGTAGTAAATAAGTAAACCTACCTGAATTAAAAAATTTTATTTTTAAGTCTAATAAGAAAACAAATACAAAAAATGAAATAGGAAATTTTAAATAATTTTGAAACCAAATTGCTGCGATAAGCGTTAAAACACCTGCACTTAACAGGAAATGTTTCTTTTTAAATTTATTTTTTATAGAGGCAAATAAAATGCCTACTATAAAAAGAAAAACTACATCCCAACGAAGAAAAACGGTTCCAAAAATAAGAAGAGGAATTAAAATAAAGAGAGTTTTATAAGCTTTTTGAGTAAAAAGTGCCAATACACAAAATAAAATAAAAATATCTCTTATAAAATATGTAGGAGGATTAATTGGAGGGGAGTTTAAAGCAAATAAACCTTCTGTGATTAGGCTGTAATCATAATTGAGACGATTAAGAGGGTTATAGCCTATAACATAATAAAAACCAAGAACTAATATTAAAACTACCACATTAGCTATTAAATAGGGAATGGCAAGGCTTTTAATTTTTTTAAAAAATAAGTTTGGTTTTTTTTGGGAAACAACATAATAAAGATAACCGGAAATAATAGATAAAATTGCTGTTCCATACGTTGGAAGGGTTTCTATAATAAAGAAAAAATAACCGCTTTTAAATTCATGTCTGGTATGTGTAAAAGTAATAAAAATAACAGCGATAAATCTAATTAACTCAATACTTGGTATCATAAGTTCTTTATAATTAAAAGCTTGGAATCCATTTTTTACAAGTGAATTCCAAGTTTAAAAAATAGAATTAGATATTAAACGCTTCTTTTATCTGATTTACATAATCTAATTTTTCCCAAGTAAAAAGCTCTACTTCCTTTTCTACTTTTCCGGAATAATCACATTCAAAGGTTTTGATAACGGTTTTTGGTTTTCGTCCCATATGACCATAAGCTGCTGTTTCTTGATAAATCGGATTTCTTAATTTCAAGCGTTTTTCTATCGCAGCGGGTTTCATATCAAATATTTTACTGATTTTATCGGTGATTTCTTTATTGGTAAAATCAATATTTTTAGATCCAAAAGTATCTATGGTAATAGAAGTGGGTTCAGGTTCTCCGATGGCATAAGAAACTTGCACTAAAATTTCGTCAGCAATTCCTGCAGCAACCATATTTTTGGCAATATGACGAGCTGCATAAGCTGCAGAACGATCTACTTTACTCGGGTCTTTTCCGGAGAAAGCTCCACCGCCGTGTGCTCCTTTTCCGCCGTAGGTATCCACAATAATTTTTCTTCCGGTTAACCCGACATCTCCGTGCGGCCCTCCAATTACAAATCTTCCGGTAGGATTGATGTGATAGGTAATATTATCATCAAACAAATGCTTGTATTTTGGCATTTCTGCTATCACACGTGGAATTAAGATTTCTCTGACATCTTTGCGGATTTGAGCCAACATTTTCTCATCGGTATCAAATTCATCGTGATGTGTAGAAACTACAATTGTATTTATTTTTTCCGGTTTATTATCATCAGAATATTGAATGGTAACCTGGCTTTTTGCATCGGGTCCCAAATATTTCATTTGTTTACCTTCTTTTCTGATTTGCGTCAAAACAAATACAATTTTATGTGCTAAGGCGTGAGCTAACGGCATATAATTCTCAGTTTCCTTAGTGGCATAACCAAACATCATTCCTTGATCTCCCGCGCCTTGTTCATCTTCGCGGTCAACTCCTTGTCTAATATCTTTGGATTGCTCGTGAATTAAAGAAATTACTCCACAAGATTCTCCATTAAATTTATAGGAATCTTTGGTGTAGCCAATATCTTTAATCACTTTTCTTGCAATATTTTGAACATCTAAATAGGTTTTAGAGTTGATTTCTCCTGCCAAAACTACTTGTCCGGTGGTTACTAAAGTTTCGCAAGCTACTTTTGAGTTTTTATCGAAAGCCAAGAAATTATCGACTAAAGCATCGCTAATTTGATCAGCTATTTTATCTGGATGTCCTTCAGAAACACTTTCTGAAGTAAATAAGTAAGACATTTATAAAAAATTTGCAGGGAAAGACAGCTGAAAAAGCATCACTAAAAAAGCGGTACTGGTTTAGCATTTTTTACGGGTTGCAATCAGTCAAATTTTTCCCAAATTAAGAAAGCAAAGATAGAAAAATAATTTGACTGACAAAAAACAATAGCTTTTTATGCAGATAAATTGTTTTGTTTCTTCTTATTTTTTCGCCGGAAATAAAGTATATTTCGTAAAAATAAAAATATGAAAGTCAGCTTAAAAAGAGTAGAAAAAGATTATCATTTTGAAGCAAAAGGAGCTTCAGGAATTCCACTTAATATAGACACCACTTTAGATGGACCTTCAAAAGGTGCCAGTCCGATGGAATTAATTTTAATGGGAATTGCAAGTTGTAATGCTATAGATGTAGTCAATATTCTCAAAAAACAAAAACAGGAAATTTCTTCTTATAAAATTGAAGTAGAAGGAGATAGGAAAGATTTGGGAACAGCAAAACCTTTTAAATCTGCTCACTTAAAAATTTATATAGAAGGAAATATTGAAGAGAAAAAAGCTTTGCGAGCTGTAAAATTAAGTTTTGAAAAATACTGTTCAGTTTCACTTACTTTAGGAAATCAAGTAGAAATCACGCATTCTGTTTTTGTGAACGGAGAAGAAGTATAATTTTATCAGATAAAAAACCTTTGAAAATATCATTACAAATTTTCAAAGGTTTTTAAATTTAAAGACATTTAGATTTAATATTGACTTGCTTTATTGAGTAATTCCATTTCATCTGTGGAAAGTTGAAGTTTTAAAGCTTCGTCAAAAGCATCTAAATGTTTTTCTTTTGTTGCACTTGCAATACAAGTAGTTACATTTGGTCTATTCAAAATCCAAGCTAAAGCAACTCCTGCTTGAGAAACACTATACTCTTCAGCAATTTGATCTAAAGTTTTTAGAACTTCTTTTCCTTTAGAATTAAAATATTTTTCAGTGAGCATTTGCCTGGCAGTTCCTTCAAAATCTTCTTTTTTTCTATATTTCCCGGTGAGAAAACCACTGGCAAGAGAAAAATAAGTTGCTGTGCTGACATTATGTTTTTTACATAAATCAGCTAAACCGGATTCAAATTCTTTTCTTTCCATCAAATTATATTCTGTTTGGAAAATTTCATAATTTGGTAAATCTGAATTTTCAGCTAATTTTAAAGCTTCTTTTAATCTTGATTCAGAAAAATTGGAAGCTCCGATGATTCTTGTTTTTCCTGCTTTTATGAATTTTTGATAAGTTTCTAAAACTGCTTTGATAGGAGTAACTTCATCATCAAAATGCGTGTAAAACAAATCCACATAATCGGTTTGTAATCTTTTTAAACTGTTGTTTATGCACTTTTCAAGATACGCGGGAGAATTATCTCTGCTGCGTTTAATGCTTCCATCAGCTTGTTTGGTATGCACATTTCCGGCTTTGGTGGCCAAAGTAATTTCTTGTCTTACTTTGCGATCTTTCATCCATTTTCCGATGATTTTTTCTGATAAACCGGTTTCTCTTCCATAAGAATCTGCGGTGTCTATAAAGGTAAATCCTCTTTCTAACAGCATATCCAACATGCGGAAAGATTCTTTCTCCTCTAAAGTCCAACCAAATACATTTCCTCCAAACATAATTGGTGGAGTTTTTATCGTTGAATTTCCAATAGTTTTTAATTTCATAAGTATTAAATTTTATTGAAAATAAGAAAAGTAAAGAGTTAAGAAAATTTGTTTATCAGTATTTTAACCATTTACCGATTTCTTTATAAGTTGGTTTTTTTCCATACATCAAAATACCTACTCTGTAAATTTTTGATCCAATCCAGGCTACAAAAAAGATGGAAATAAATAAGATGATAATTGAAATTAAGACTTCCCAAAGGGGAACACCAAAAGGGATTCTCATCAGCATTACCACGGGAGAAGTCAGTGGAATGTGTGAAAAAATAGTGGCCACCGTTCCGTGTGGATCTCCAATAACGGAGAAAAAACCTACATAAATTCCCAACATTAATGGAATAGTGATGGGAAAAATAAATTGTTGGGTGTCAGTTTCATTATCTACAGCTGCACCAATTGCTGCATAAATTGCGCTGTAGAGAAAATATCCGCCGATAAAATAAATTATAAATGAAATAATTAAAGTTAAAAGCGGAAGTCTTGCAATATCAACAATCACTTCTTGCACCATGCGCATGCTGGCATCTGCATCGGCCATTTGTTCAGGAGAAGAGGGGAGGGCAGTCATATCAATATTTAAAAATAAACTGGCAACACTGAGTAATATTCCGCCTAAAATCAACCAAATTAAAAACTGAGTTAATCCGGCAAAAGTAGTTCCTAAAATTTTTCCCCACATCAGTTGTATAGGTTTTACAGAACTGATAATAATCTCCACAATTCTACTTGTTTTTTCTTCAATAACTGAACGCATCACCATATTTCCATAGATGATGATAAACATAAACAAAAGATATCCGGCACCTCCGCCAAAAGCCATTTTCACATAATTGCTGAGTTTGGAAGTTTGCTCTCCGGAAAAATTTTCTAATTTTAGTGAAATATCTGTTTGTGAAGCTTGAATTTTAGCTAAATCTATGTTTTTGTCAGTGAGTTTTTTCTCTGTCAAAAGATGGGACAGTTTTAGTTCAATAGTAGAAATAAGATCTGTGTTGGGAGAACTATTGGTATAAAATTCAATGTTTTGATCAGGATATTGTTCGTCTTCAAAACTGGGAATATACAATAATCCGGTGAAATCATTTTGCTTGCTTGAATCTATGGCTTGAGATTTAGAAAAATTGCTGTAATCTTTGTATTCCACATTGTGTGTAGATTCAAATTCTTCTATAAAAAAACCACTTTCATCAAGAATACTAACTGTAGAGGTTTTACTGTTGTTTAAATTCGCCAAATATATGATCAGTAAAAACATTCCGACCATAATTACCGGACTCACAAAAGTCATGGTAATAAAGGATTTATTGCGAACTTTTGCGAGATATTCGCGAATGGTGATTAATTTTAAATTATACATTTTCACTAACAGTTTTGATAAAAATATCGTTGATAGAAGGGATTACTTCAACAAAGTGGTTGACTTTTCCTAAGTTGATTAAAAATGCTAAAAGATCATTAGCAGTAAAATTTTCAGGAATTTTAATATTTACCTGTAATTCATTTTGATTTATGCTTTTGAAATTGGCCGGGAGCACTTCAAATTTTTCTTTAATTTTTTTTGCTAATATTTCTAAATTATCTGCTTGAATCCCCACTTGATAAATATTGGATTTATAATTTCTTTTTATGGCAGAAATTTCTCCATCCAAAAGTTTGTTTGATTTGTTGATTAAAGCGATGTGATCACACATTTCTTCTACACTTTCCATACGATGTGTAGAAAATAAAATGGTAGCTCCTTTATCACGAAGGTTTAAAATCTCTTTTTCAATTATTTTTGCATTCACCGGGTCGAATCCGCTGAAGGGTTCATCAAAAATTAAAAGTTTTGGCTCATGAAGTACAGTTACGATAAACTGAATTTTTTGCGCCATTCCTTTTGAGAGTTCTTGAATTTTCTTATCCCACCAATCTTCTATTTCAAATTTCTCAAACCAAGCTTTTAAACGCGTTTGCGCTTCGTGTTTGGAAAGTCCTTTTAAGCGTGCCAAATAAGTTGCTTGTTCTCCGACTTTCATGGATTTGTAAAGTCCGCGCTCTTCCGGCAAATATCCTATTTGAGCAATGTGTTTAGGTTGTAGTTTTTCTCCATCTAAATAAATTTTTCCGGTATCCGGAAGGGTGATTTGATTTAGAATACGAAGAAAAGTGGTTTTTCCAGCTCCGTTAGGTCCTAATAAACCAAAAATACTTTGTTTGGGTACTGCTATAGAAAAATTATTTAAAGCAGTATAATCGCCGTAGATTTTAGAAACATTTTCTGTAACCAAAAGATTTTGCATAGATCAAAGAATGAGATTAGCTTTTGTGTTTTAAGCAACGCAAAATTAAGGTTTTGTTATCAACTAAACTGTATTATTTATAAGATAAATAGATAATTTTGTTAAACTTATTTTCAGCTTATCAAATAAAGAGTTATCAAGGTTAAAAATAAAACCACCTTTATCGGAAAATAAGGGTGGTTTTGTTTAAAAAATTATCTTGAAATTATGGATTAAGAAAACATATCTTTTACTTTTTCGAAGAAAGATTTATCACTTTTTTCCGGATTGGGAATAAAGTTTTCATCTTCTTGCATGCTTTCAAAAAACTTTTTTTGTTCTCTGTTTAAAGTTTGAGGCGTCCATACATTTACATGAACCAATAAATCTCCTTTTCCATATCCGTTTATACTTGGAATTCCTTTATTTCTCAATCTTAAAGTTTTTCCGCTTTGCACCCCGGCATCTATTTTAATTCTAACTTTTCCATTTACTGTAGGAATTTCTTTAGAACAACCTAAAGCTGCATCCGGAATACTGATGTATAAATCATAATGTAAATTATCGCCTTCGCGTTGTAGATTTTCGTGAGCTTTTTCTGTGATAGCCACCAATAAATCTCCCGGAATTCCATTTCCCGGAGCTTCGTTTCCTTTTCCGGAAACTTTAAGTTGCATTCCATCTACTACACCGGCAGGAATTTGAATGCTTACAGTTTGTTCTTTGATAACCATTCCTTGGGCATCAGCTCCTTTGGGTTTATGGTCAATCATTTCTCCGCTTCCTTGACAATTAGGACAAGGAGAGGCAGTTTGCATTCTTCCTAAAATAGTATTGCTAATTCGTGTTACTTGTCCGGTTCCATTACAGTTTGAACAAGTTTTGTAAGTTGTTCCTGCAGCTTTTACTTTTCTTTTGATTTTGATTTTTTTCTCAACTCCATTGGCGATTTCTTCTAAAGTCAACCCAATTCTTACCCTTAGATTACTTCCTTTGCTTCGCGCTCTTCTTCCGCCACCACCGCCGAATCCTCCAAAACCGGAAAATCCGCCGCCAAAAGCTCCGCCGAAAATATCTCCAAACTGACTGAAAATATCATCCATATTCATATGTCCGGCTCCGCCTCCAAAACTTTGAGAGTTTTTGTAAGCATCATGCCCCACTTGGTCATATCTGGAACGTTTTTCAGGATTGCTCAATACCTCATAAGCTTCGGCTGCTTCTTTAAATTTAGCTTCTGCTTCTGCATTTCCCGGATTTTTGTCCGGATGATATTTTATCGCTTTTTTTCGATAAGCTTTTTTTATCTCCGATTGACTGGCTCCGCGATCAATTCCTAATGTTTTATAATAATCTTTCATTCTTAGACTTTAAATCAATTCACACTCAAATTCAATTTTCCGGATTTTTATGCTCCGGTGACTACTTTTGGATATCTGATGATTTTATCGCCCAAAGTATAGCCTTTTTGAATCACATCAACAATTTTACCTTTTAGTTTTTTCTTAGGTGCAGGAATTTGCGTTACCGCTTCGTGTAAATCCGCATCGAATTTATCTCCTGCTTTTACTGCCATAACTTCTAAACCTTTGTCATTTAAGGTTTTAATTAATTTGTCATTAATTAATTCTACCCCTTCCAAAAGTTCTTTATCGGCAGATTTTTTGATTTCATTAAGCGCTCTTTCAAAATCATCTAAAACCGGTAAAAGGGATTCCATCACTTCTCTGCCGGCAGTTTTAAACATTTCTACACGCTCTTTTCCGGTGCGACGTTTGTAGTTTTCAAACTCTGCAAATAAACGCAAATAACGATCTTTCTCTTTTGAAAGCTCTTCTTTAAGGGATTCAACTTCAGAAACTTCTTTTGTTTCTTCAGTTATTTGCTCTTCTGTTGTTGTTTCTTCGTTTTCAACACGGTTTTCCTCTTCGAAAACTTCTTCAGAATTTTTGTTTTTATCTTTGCTCATATTTATTTCTCTTTTTACGGAATATTATCAATGTCAACTTTGTTGCCAATTTTGTGAAAGTGTCAAAATGTCATTTTATCAAGTAAAATTTCGACATTATTTCAAGATTTTATTTTAAACTGACAATTTTGATAAAGAGTAAAAATTAGCTTGCAAAATTAATTTTAAAACAGAAAACTAAAAATTCTTTTAGCTTAAAAAGTTTTACAAAATAATATTGTGTAGAAAATCAAACAAGAAAACTTGATAATCTTGCAATATGTTTATCTTTGAGCAATTCGATAATTAAATTAAAATCATGAAACTCTTAGAAGGAAAAAATGCAATTGTAACCGGCGGAAGTCGTGGAATTGGTAAAAGTATTGTAAAAATATTTGCAAAACACGGAGCTAATGTGGCTTTTACTTATAATTCATCAGCAAAAGAATCAGAAGAAATTGTAAAGGAATTAGAAGATTCCGGAGTAAAAGTAAAAGCTTATCAAAGTAATGCTGCTGATTTTAAAGCTGCAGAAGAATTGGTAAAAAATGTATTAGAAGATTTTTCAAGCATTGATATTTTGGTAAATAATGCCGGAATTACCAAAGATAATCTATTGATGAGAATGAGTGAAGAAGATTTTGATAAGGTTATTCAAATCAATTTAAAGTCTGTTTTTAACATGACCAAAGCTGTGCAAAGAACTATGCTTAAGCAACGCAAAGGAAGTATTATTAATATGGCTTCTGTTGTGGGCGTAAAAGGAAATGCAGGACAGAGTAATTATGCTGCTTCTAAAGCAGGAATTATTGGTTTTTCTAAATCTATGGCATTGGAATTGGGATCTCGAAATATCAGAACAAATGTGATTGCTCCCGGATTTATTGAAACAGAAATGACCGGAGAATTGGATGAAAAAACTGTTGATGGTTGGAGAAAAGCAATTCCTTTAAAAAGAGGAGGAAATCCTGATGATGTTGCTAATACTTGTGTTTTCTTAGGTAGTGATTTGAGTGATTACATCACAGGACAGGTATTAAATGTAGATGGCGGAATGTTGACTTAAATAGAAGTGAATTTATAATTATATAAAAAATCAAAAACCCTTGTTTGTAAAATAAACAAGGGTTTTTTGGATGAAAATTAATTTTATAAAAACTCTTTTTTGTATTTTCTTTTTCTGTAAAAGTTAAAAGCTAATCCGAAAATAGCTAAAATCAGTAAAGGCAAAACAATATTAATCATCTGCCAAAATCCTTTTTCTTTTTCTATTTTATCTGCATCTAAAAAAGCTAAATCCACTTTTTTGGAGCGAATGTTTAACAATCCGGAATCATCTAATAAATAATTTACCGCATTGAGTAAAAATTCTTTGTTTCCATAAGTTTTTCCTGTTTTAGGATCGTATTCCAAACTGGCAGGTTCTCCTTTTTCGATTTCATTTTTGATGACATCTCCATCAGAAATTACAATCATTTTGGTTTCCGGGCTTTTGTCTTTAACATCAGCTAATTCAAAAGGTTTTACTCTTCCTTGAAAAGCAGAGGTGAATTCTCCTTCTACCAAAACAGCTAAGTTTTGCGGACCGTGATGATAAGTGTCAAAATCAGGTTTTTTTCCGATGACGTTGTTCAATCGGATTTCTTTTGGAGTTCCTTCAACTTTTGTAGCGATAGAGCTTTTTAATAATATGGTTTTTTGTAAATCGTTTTTTAAAGTATCTATCGGATTTGCAAAATCAAAGCGAACAGGAGAAATATTATGCACAATAGGGTGATCGCTTTCTGAAATCACTAAAGGAGAATAATACCAAGGATAAGTTTGAAACTGGGTTTGTTTTCCTTGTCCGGTGGCTAAAATAATATTATCTGCATGTAAATCATTAATTAAAGAAGGCATTAATCTGACACCATATTTAAAGAAAAAATCAGTTAAATTTAAATCTTGTGGAAAAGCCAACATATTATGACTCGAGGTGATGAATAAACTATCTTTATCGGCTGCAACAGTTTCTGTTAACCATAATGCTTTTCCGCCGTTCATTAAGTATTGATCAAGCACAAACTTTTTTTCTTCACTAAAAGCCTTGGTGGGTTTTGCTTCTACAATTAAATCGTATTCATTAAGTTGATTTAAAGTTTTTTGCGGATTTACATCAACAGAATCCAAGGTAAAAGGAGCAGTGTGATAATAGGTTCCGATTCCTTTTAAGAAACTTCCAATTTGGATGTCTTCCAACTCTCCGTTTCCTTTGATAACGGCAACTTTTTTAGATTTTTCTGTGGTGAGTTGTTTAAAAGCATTGGCAAAAGCATATTCTAAATTTTGCACAGAATTGTTGACTAAATCCTCTTCAGAATCTTCAGGATTCATTTTTAATAAAGGAATTTGCACATTTTTATCTCCATAAGAAGCAATTGCCCAAGGAAAAATTAAACTCTCACTGCTTTTTCCACTTTTTTTGACATTGAGTCTTTGCGGCGGCATTCCTGCTTGAAAAAATCTTTGTCCAATTTCTTCAGGATCTTCTTTGTTTTCTTCTAAAGGATTAAAAAATTCAAATTTTACTCTTCTGTTGTAAGCAGAAAACTCTTCTAAGATATAACGCGTTTCATTTTCTAATCTTCTAAAATGTGAAGGAAAATCTCCTTTTAAATAAACACTGACCAATATTGGTTTTTCAATATCTTCAACAATTTCTTTGGTAGGATCAGATAAAGTATATCTTTTGTTTTGGGTTAAATCTATTCTTTTAAAAGCTTGTGTAGCCAATAAATTTACAGCTAAAACTACCACAACTAATATTAAAATACTTTTGATGTTTTGTTGAGGTTTTTTCATTGTACAGATTTATTTAAAGTGATTTTAGTAAAGCTTAAAAACAAAATAATCAAGCTTAAGAAATAGATTAAATCTCTGGAATCCACCACACCACGGCTGATGCTTTCATAATGAAAACTAATTCCCAAATATTCTAAAGCATAAATATCAGAACCCAATAAATTTAAATTTGACAATCCGCTAAAAGCAAAAAAACATAAAAAACAAAGTAAGATTGCAATGATAAAAGCTGCGATTTGATTTTTGGAAAGTGCAGAAGAAAAAATTCCTATAGCGGTAAAAACAGCAGCCAATAAAAGCAAACCTAAATAAGAACCTATCAATTCTCCTTGATCAAAACTCTGTCCGGATTGGTTGAGTTTTACAATAGTTAAAACATAAAGTAGAGTAGGGATAAGCGCTAAAAAAACGACAAATAAATTTCCGAAATATTTTCCTAAAATCAATTTCCATTTTGTCAGCGGTTTAGTGAGTAATAATTCGAAAGTTCCTTGTTTTTTTTCTTCAGAAAAACTTCTCATTGTAATTGCGGGAATGAGAAAAATAAAAACCCAAGGAGAAATTTGAAAAAATGGATTTAAGCTTGAAAATCCATAATCTAAGATGTTGAATTCTCCTTCAAAAACCCATAAAAAAAGTCCGTTGATCAATAAAAAAACACCGATAGCTAAATATCCGATGATGTTAGAAAAAAACGAATTAATTTCTTTTAGAAAAATAGCTCTCATTAAAAAATATTTGGTTTTGACAAACTTACAATTTATCGTTGTTTTATTTAAAATTAATCGTAATTGAATCTGTTGTTTTTAATCCCAACAAAGTGGAAGCGCTTCCCACGGTTTGCGGATTACTTTTATAAATAGCAATTTCTAAATAATCAGAAGTATTGAAAAGTGCTATTTTTTTTCCTTCTTCAATTCTATCTGCTTTTGGTAAATTAAAATCTATGGCATCACTATAGTTGTCATAAATTTTGCTGAATTTAAAACCTCTTGCGGAAATACTAAAATCTCTGCCTTTACCTACGCGTTCAAAAAATTTTCTTGAAATATTTGAAATCGCATTTCCATAATTATCCACATAAATTACATCCCCATTAATTTGTTCTCCTTTTTCAGTTTTGGAAACGGTGGGTTCAATATTTCGGAGTTGTTTGATTTCTTTGGTTTTTTTTCCGATTACTTCTAAAGTTCCGCCTCGAGCAATATGCGTGGCGACTTGCACAAAAATATCTAACACCGGAAAATTACTAATAGTATTGTGATGGATATTAATTTCAACACAAATTTCAGGAACAATTTCATTAGAAATTAAGGAAATCATTCCATTATTTGCCCCGATGAAATAATGATCGTCTAATTTTACGGCGATATGTTTATTTTCGGGCGTAAGTTCAGAATCTACACCCAAAATATGAATACTTCCGTTAGGAAAACTTTTATATGCATTTTTTATAATATAAGCTGCAGCTGCTATATCAAAAGGAGGAATTTCATGAGTGATGTCAACAATTTTAGCTTGACTTAATTCTGTATATATAGCTCCTTTTACTGCGGCAACAGAAGGGTCTCTTAATCCAAAATCAGTGGTCAAAGTAATAATGGGCATAATTCCTTTATTCAAGTAAATTTATGATAGTAAAAGTTGAAAATTTATTTAAATTTGTATCTTTATTATACAGAGAAATATATAAGAAACAAACTTTTTAAAACATTTCTTATTGTTTTTTGAATTAAGAAAATCAAAAAATTATTTGAAAATTCAACTCTAAAACTATTATTGTATAATAATGGCGAATTTAATTAATAATGCACAATAAAAATCATCCCTTTTGAACGAAATTATTCTTGAACTTTCTGAAATTAATCCACGTGAGTTTTTTGGGCTTCAGAATATTAACATTAAACTCTTAAAAAAATACTTTCCTAAATTAAAAATCATTGCTCGCGGAAATGCTATAAAAGCGTATGGAGAAGATAAGCTGTTAAAAGAATTCGAAAATCGTTTTGAGCAAATGGTGAAATATTATGAAAAATACAACAAACTGGATCAAGACAGTGTGGAGGATATTTTGACCAATCAAAGTGGAAAAGAAGAAAGTTCTTTAAAACCTGAAGATGAAATTTTAGTTCACGGCGTTGGCGGAAGATTGATAAAAGCAAGAACTAAAAATCAGCGTAAATTGGTGGAGTTAAGCAGAAAAAACGATATGGTTTTTGCTTCAGGACCAGCGGGAACAGGAAAAACTTATACCAGTGTTGCTTTGGCGGTAAAAGCTTTGAAAGAAAAACAAGTTAAAAGAATAATATTGACGCGTCCGGCAGTAGAAGCAGGAGAAAACTTAGGGTTTTTACCCGGAGATATGCGAGAAAAATTAGATCCGTATATGCAACCGCTTTATGATGCATTGTTTGATATGATTCCGGCAGAAAGATTAGAATCTTATATTGAAAGAGGAGTGATTCAAATTGCACCTTTGGCTTTTATGAGAGGAAGAACTTTAGATCACGCTTTTGTGATTTTGGATGAAGCGCAAAACAGTACACACGCGCAAATGAAAATGTTTTTGACGCGAATGGGAAGAAATGCAAAATTTATCATCACCGGAGATCCGGGACAAGTAGATTTACCGGCAAGAAAAACTTCAGGATTACGAGAAACTTTAGAATTATTAAAAAACGTAAAAGGAATTGGATTTGTATTTTTAACCGATAAAGATGTAATTCGACACAGGTTGGTAAAAAAGATAATCGACAGTTATAAAACATTGGAACAGCAGAAAAAAGAAAAACAAGAAGAAAAGAAATCAACAAAATAAAATATTATTTCCACAGCATTAAAAAACCATGAAAACACTCACTAAAACAAATTTTAATTTCTCCGGACAACAAGATTTATATCAAGGGAAAGTCCGTGATGTTTACAGTCTTAAAAATAATCAGTTGATAATTGTTGCCACAGACAGATTAAGCGCTTTTGATGTGATTATGCCCAAAGGAATTCCTTATAAAGGACAAATCTTAAATCAAATTGCCACAAAAATGTTGAAAGCAACAGAAGATATTGTTCCCAATTGGTTGGAGGCTACACCGGATCCGAATGTGGCTGTAGGAAAAAAATGTACGCCTTTTAAAGTGGAAATGGTAATTAGAGGATATTTAACCGGTCATGCATGGAGAGAATATCATTCCGGAAAAAGAGAGTTGTGTGGAATTCCGCTTCCCGAAGGAATGAAAGAACATCAAAAGTTTGAAAAACCTATTATAACTCCTTCTACAAAAGCAGATCAAGGAGATCATGATGAAGATATTTCCAGAGAAGAAATCATCAAACAAGGAATTGTTTCTGAAAATGATTATAAAAAATTGGAAGAATATACCTATAAACTTTTTGAAAGAGGAACTGAAATTGCGGCCAAACAAGGTTTAATTTTAGTGGATACTAAATATGAATTCGGAAAAACTTCTGAAGGAGAAATCGTGTTGATAGATGAAATTCACACTCCGGATTCTTCAAGGTATTTTTATGCAGAAGGATATGAAGAAAGACAAGAAAAAGGAGAAAATCAAAAACAACTTTCTAAAGAATTTGTCAGACAATGGTTAATTTCAAAAGGATTTCAAGGAAAAGAAAATCAAGAAATTCCGGAGATGTCTGAAGAATATATCACATCTGTTTCTGATAGATATATTGAATTATATGAAAATATTACCGGAGAGAAATTTGTAAAAGCAAATATTGAAAATATTGAAAAACGAATAGAAAAAAATGTGAAAAGGTATTTATCAAAATAGTTTTCACTTTGCAATACACTCATAAACAGTAGAAAATAATACTTTAATCGATATTTATTTAAAAGCTGTTTTTATAGATGTTTTGGTATACTTAATATGTTTGGATAAAATTTAAAAACGTATTAAAGTAAAATCAGAATGTTATACAAACGCAGCAGTGCTTTATTTAAAAAAGCGCAAAAAGTAATTCCGGGAGGGGTAAATTCACCAGTAAGAGCTTTTAAATCTGTGGGAGGAAATCCTATTTATATCGAAAAGGCCAAAGGCGCTTATTTATATGATGCTGATGGCAATAAATTATTGGATTATGTGAATTCGTGGGGGCCTATGATTTTAGGACATGCTTATCATCCGGTGATTGAAGCAGTGATTGAACGTGCCAAAAAAGGAACTTCTTTTGGAATGCCGACACAAATTGAAACTAAGATAGCAGAATTGGTAATAGAAATGGTACCGAATATCGATAAAGTTCGATTTGTAAATAGCGGAACAGAAGCTTGTATGAGTGCAGTAAGATTAGCACGCGGATATACAAAAAAGGATAAAATCATCAAATTTGAAGGGTGTTATCACGGGCATAGCGATGCTTTTTTAATTCAAGCGGGAAGTGGTGCCGTAACTTTTGGCGAACCCAACAGTCCGGGAGTTACACAAGGAACTGCAAAAGACACTTTATTGGCGAGCTTTAACGATTTGGCGAGTGTAAAAAAAATAATACAAGAAAACAAAGGAGAAATTGCTTGCGTTATTGTAGAACCCATTCCCGGTAATATGGGATGTATTTCACCTGAAGAAGGATTTTTAAAAGGATTGAAAGAA
The DNA here is from genome assembly GCA_021793375.1 of Bacteroidota bacterium. GTDB lineage: Bacteria > Bacteroidota > Bacteroidia > Flavobacteriales > Flavobacteriaceae > JAJYSO01. The sequence continues at coordinate 19,770 of JAJYSY010000009.1, forward strand.
TTGTGTGTTCAGCATGACATCTTGTTGATTTTTGATGAAGTGATGACCGGTTTTCGTCAAGCCAAAGGCGGGGCTCAAGAACGATTACAGATTGATGCCGATTTGGTCACTTTCGGAAAAATTATCGGAGGAGGTTTGCCGGTGGGAGCTTTTGCCGGACGAGCAGAAATTATGGATTGTTTGGCTCCTGAAGGTGCTGTTTATCAGGCTGGAACATTAAGTGGAAATCCATTGGCGATGGCTGCCGGATATACGCTTTTAAAAGAATTGAAGGAAAATCCTGAAATTTATACTTCTTTAGAAGAAAAAACAGCTTATTTAGAAACAGGAATGAGAAAGGTTTTTGAAAACAATAAAATTCTTCATCAAATTAATCGCGAGGGATCGATGATATCCGTTCATTTTACTTCGGATCGAGTAGTGGATTTCGATACGGCTGTAAAAGGAAATAATGATACTTTTAAAAAATTCTTCCACGGAATGTTGAATGAAGGTATTCATATCCCGCCCAGTGCTTTTGAAACTTGGTTTATAACCGAAGCATTAACTTATAAAGATTTAGACGATACTATTTCAGCCTGTGAAAAAATAATCAAACAACTCGGTTAATTTTTAAAACAAAAGTTGTACAACATCTTTGGCAAAATAACTCGCTATAAAATCAGCTCCGGCTCTTTTTATAGCAGTTATTTGTTCCATCATTACGGCATCATGGTCTAACCACCCTTTTTCTGCAGCGGCTTTAATCATGGCATATTCACCACTGACTTGATAAACAGCCACCGGGACTTGCACGTTGTTTTTTATTTCCCGAACAATATCTAAATAAGGCAATCCGGGTTTTACCATCACAATATCTGCGCCTTCTTCAATATCGGATATTGTTTCACGAATAGCTTCTAATCGATTGGCAGCATCCATTTGATAAGTATCTTTGTTAGTGGGAATATTTTCTGCAGCTGTTGGCGCCGAATCTAAAGCATCTCGAAACGGACCGTAAAAAGCAGAAGAGTATTTGGCACTATAACTCATAATTCCTGTGTCTTGAAAACCGGATTGATCTAATTGTTGACGCATCTTAAAAATGCGTCCGTCCATCATATCGCTGGGGGCAATCATATCTACTCCGGCTTCCGCATGAGAGCAAGCCATTTCAGCAAGGATTTTTACACTTTCGTTATTCTGTATTTTTCCGTTTTTTACCACACCATCATGCCCGTAAATCGAGTAAGGATCCATTGCTACATCAGTCATAACAAGCATTTCCGGAACTGTTTCTTTAATGGTTTTAACGGCGCGTTGCATCAATCCATTAGGATTTAAAGCTTCCTTTCCTTGGTTGTCTTTTAAATGATCCGGCACTTTTACAAATACCAAAACGGCTTTTAATCCCATATTCCATAATTCTTTGACTTCCTTTTTTAGGTGGTCCAAACTATACCTGAAGTAATTCGGCATAGACGGGATTTCTTCTTTTTTATTTTTTCCTTCTACTACAAAAAGCGGCACTAAAAAGTCATTTGGCGTTACCGTTGTTTCTCTTATTAAATTTCTAATGGCAGCAGAACTACGTAATCTTCTATGGCGTTTTATGAAATACATCTGTGTTTATTTTTAAAGTTGCACCCAAGATCTTGGGGTTTTTAATGTTTTTTCTAAAAGTGCTTCCGGACTTCCTTCGTCGGGTTGATAATTATATTTCCATTGAACAGTGGGCGGTAAGCTCATTAAAATGCTTTCTGTTCTTCCGTTGGTTTTTAAGCCGAATAATGTGCCGCGATCATGTACTAAATTGAATTCTACATAACGACCTCGTCGGATTTCTTGCCATTTTCTGTTTTGGGCAGTATATTCTAAATCTTTTCGTTTATGAAGAATTGGTAAGTACGCATTCAAAAAACTATTTCCGGTTTCGGTAACAAAAGCGTACCAATCTTCGATGCTTTTTTTGGCGGAAGGTTTTAAGTAGTCAAAAAATAATCCTCCGATTCCGCGTGCTTCTTTTCGGTGGGAATTATAAAAATAAGCATCGCATTCTTTTTTGAAAGTCGCGTAAAACTGTTTGTCGTGTAGATCGCAAACATCTTTACAAACTTGATGAAAATGAACAGCATCTTCTTCAAATAAATAATAAGGTGTTAGATCTTGTCCACCACCAAACCATTGGTCTTTAATTTCTCCGTCATCCCCATACAATTCAAAATAACGCCAATTAGCGTGAACTGTGGGAACATACGGGTTTTTGGGATGTAAAACCAAACTCAAGCCGCAAGCAAAAAATTGAGTAGAAGAAACCTTGAATTTTTGTTGCATAGATTCGGGAAGCAAACCGTGTACATTACTGATATTGACGCCACCTTTTTCAAAGATGGAACCGTCTTGAATTACACGAGTTTTTCCGCCTCCGCCGCCCGGACGCTCCCAAAGTTCTTCTTTAAAAGCCGCTTTTTCATCTATATTTTCAAGTGCACCAGTAATTTCATCTTGTAACTTTTCGATATAAGCCGAAAATTTTTCTTTTATGCTCATTTTATTCTGATTTATACTGTTGAACAGCTTCAATAAAAGCAGTGACATTTTCTAAAGGAATATCCGGTAAAATACCGTGTCCTAAATTGACAATGTATTGGTCTTTTCCAAACTCATCAATCATTTTTTTTACCATCGATTTAATTTTTTTGGGAGAACTGTATAAACGAGTCGGATCAAAATTTCCTTGTAGGGTGATTTTATTTTGGGTGAGTTGACGTGCTTTTTGAGGAGAAATCATCCAATCAACTCCTAATGCTAAAGCACCGCTGTTTGTCATTTTCTCTAAAGCATACCATCCGCCTTTTGCGAAAACGATGACCGGAGCCAAATCCTTTAAGGCATCAATGATTTGTTGAATATACGACCAACTGAATTCTTGATAATCGGTAGGGGATAGCATTCCGCCCCAACTGTCAAAAATTTGAACCGCATCTACACCGGCTTTAATTTTTGCTTTTAAATAAGCAATGGTGGTGTCCGTTATTTTTTGAAGTAATTGATGTGCCAATTGTGGTTGACTGAAACAGCATTTTTTAGCCAAATTAAAAGTTTTGGAGCCTTGTCCTTGAATTACATAACAGAAAACTGTCCATGGACTTCCGGCAAACCCAATTAAAGGAACTTCTTGGGCTAATTTTTCTTTGGTTACTTTAATGGCTTGCATCACGTAATCCAATTCTTCTTCAACATCAGGAATATTTACCGTTTCCAAATCTTTTGGTGTTCTGATGGGATTGGGCAGATAAGGACCGAATCCGGGTTGCATTTGCACTTCAATATTCATGGCTTGTGGAATGACCAAAATATCGCTGAATAAAATAGCGGCATCCATACCGAATCTTCGGATGGGTTGTACCGTAATTTCGGCAGCCAATTCGGGAGTTTGACAGCGTGTGAAGAAATCGTATTTTTTTCGAATAACTTGGTATTCCGGTAAATACCTTCCGGCTTGTCGCATCATCCAAACCGGTGGACGAGAAACTTTTTCTCCTTTTAAGGCTTTTAAAAATAAATCGTTCTTAAGCATGAAATAAGGTTTAATTGTAAAATTCTGTTAGTACTTTTTCCAAAACACTTTTTACACTTGTGGTAGCAGAAATATGGATGTTGGAACTGTGTTTTTGGGCTTCATTTGCCGTGGTGTTTCCAATACAAAAAACTTGAGTTTGTGGAGGAATAGTATTGTTTGCTACATAACTTTGTATGCCGCTCGGACTAAAAAATAAGATTCCGTCAAATTCTTTATTCCATTGACGAGGTTGTAAAATTGTATTATAAATTTGGGTTTCCTTATATTTGATGTTATGGGTTTTAAAACTTTCAGGAAGTGTGTTTCTTCGCAGATTTCCACAGAAAAAATTAAAGAAACTTGAACGGTGTTTATCAATGAGATATGCGGATAAATCTTTGGCGTAAAAACTAAAAAAAACGACTTTAATTCCGTTGGAATGAAGCAATCCGGCAGTTTTTTGACCTACACAAAATGCCCGGATTTTAGAAAAAGCAAGTTGTTGTTTTTTGGCTTCCTCTAAGAATATATTTACTGCATGTTGACTCGTAAAAATACAGTTTTCAAGGTTTTTGGGTAATTCAAAATCCTTTTTAGCAATTTTAATTGCATTATAATCCGTTAATTCAATAGCTGTATCGGCAATTATTTTTTTCTGAGAATCGGTTAATATTTTGGTAGAGAGCAAGCGTTTCATTTTTTTGTTCGATCAGTTACTTTTCTAATTTCCTTCATCATTTCTAAACCTCCTTGATTTAAAATTTCTTCAGCAGCTGTTTTCCCGATTTCTTTGTATTTTTCGGCAGGTGCATATTTCTCAACGGTTAACACTTTTTTTCCATCTAAAGACAAAAGGTTTCCTCTAAAATGAATCTGTTCATTTTCAATACGGGCAGTAGCTCCGATGGGAGCGAGGCAACCGCCTTCCAATTCTCTTAAAAACAAACGTTCGGCATAGGTGCAACGATGGGTATTTTCATGATTTAATTGGGTTGCCGCCGATCGGGCAAAATCATTTTGTGCCAAACTCGAAATAACCACGGCACCTTGCGCCGGTGCAGGAATCATATCCTCTAATTCTAAATAATTTTTTGGTAAAATATTAATCCGTTTTAATCCAGCTTTGGCAAAAATAGCGCCATCCCAATTTTCGGTTTTTAATTTCCGTAATCGAGTGTTTACATTGCCGCGTAACGGAACGACTTTATGATGTGGATAAGCGTGTAACCATTGTGCTTTTCGACGTAAACTACTGGTCGCAATCGTGCATTCTTTTTGAAAATCTAAACTGTCGTTATACACTAAAATATCTGCTGAAGCTCCTCTTTTTAAAACAGCGGCTTGTATAATTTCTTTGGGTAAAACAGTCGGCACATCTTTCATGCTGTGCACTGCAATATCTATTTTTTGTTGAAGCAAAGCAATGTCTAAAGCTTTGGTGAAAATTCCGACAATTCCCATTTCATAAAGAGGTGTTTTTAAGTTGAGGTCTCCACCTGATTTTATAGGGATGATTTCGGTATTGTAATGTAAATTTTCTAATTGTTGTTGAACGGTTTTTGCTTGCCATAAAGCCAGTTCGCTGTCTCGCGTACCAATTCGGATGATTTGTTTCAAGATGATATGTTTTTAGATTCTAATTGAAAAACTTCGGATAAAAGTTCAATGCTGTTTTCAACCGTACCTTCTTCCGACCGTAATTTCCCCATGATTTGAGAAATTATTTTCTGCACCAATCGATTGCCCAGAACTTCGGCTTGCTGAAGATTAAAATCGTTCATTTTCTTTTGCTGGTAAGCAATTTCATTTTCTTTTATACGCGTTAAATTATTTTTTAAAGCGCGAATGACAGGAGTGAATCTTCTGATATGAACCCATTCTAAAAATTCGGATTTAATCTCTTCAATACAAGCTTCTGCCTTTGGAATTTCACGTTGTCTTTCTTGTTGTGTTTTCTTGGTAATTGCGCTTAATTCATCTAAATGAATGCGGTGTACAAAATCAAATTGTTCTACTTCGGGTGCTACGTTTTGGGGAATGGATAGATCGATAATATACAACGGACGTTTACGTGGTGTAAGGTGTTGCGGAATTATACTCGGAATTTGTGCACCGGTGGCCACAATTAAAATATCGGTTTTATTAATTTCCGAAGTCAGATTTTTAAAATCTTTGACCACCAAATTGTATTTCTCTCCAATTTCTTCAGCTTTCACTTTTGTTCTGTTAATTAAAGAAACTGCTTGATGTTCGGTATGTTTCACTAAATTTTCTACTGTATTTCTTCCAATTTTTCCTGTGCCGAACAACAAAATATCTTTTTGGTCAACCTTCGGAATATTGTTTCGTATATATTGAACGGTAGCAAAACTGACCGAGGTGGCACCACTTGATAATCGAGTGTTATTTTTTACTAATTTCCCTGCTTGAATTACCGCATTAATTAACCGCTCCATATAGGTGTTGAGCATGTTTTCTTCTTTGGCCTTTTTAAAGCTATTTCGCAATTGACTGATGATTTCGAAATCACCCAATATTTGACTATCCAAACCTACACCGACTCTGAAGATATGATCTATCGCTTCATTTTCTTTATAGATATAGGCGATTTTTTCAAACGCTTCAACATTTCCTTCACTGTATTTACAGAGTAGTTTAATGAGTTGATAAGGGTGATCTGCAAATCCGTATAATTCGGTTCGATTACAAGTCGATAAAACACTTAGCGATGGAATTTGAAGTGCTTTTGCTTCTATTAAAAGAGCTGTTTGAGCCGATTTATCTATGCTGAATAATCCTCTTTTTTGTGCATCGGCTTTTTTATAATTTAAACCGATGATAAAGAATTTTTTCTTGTTTTTGATGGAGTTATTTGTGTCTTTCATAATTACGTAGACAAAATTAGGCGATAAATAAGGGGGGAAACAACGCTTAAAGAATCAATTTTTACGCTAAGAGTTTCTGTTGTTGTTTTTCCTTGAATTAATGAAATGTTGGATGTATATTGCGTTTAATTATGTTTTATTTAAAATAAATAGAGATTTTTATATAAAAAGTAACGCTAAAAGCTATGATTGAATCAAAAAGTATCGCTAAAGGTATTTTTCAAGTATATGAAGTAGAGGAAGGTTTTGATTTGTTGATGAAACCGAATAAAACGAAAGAAGATTTGCAAATAAAACGAGAAATTGGAAAAGAATCTTTACAATTTCATTTTTGTTTGACTAAGAAAGTAGTATTCTTTTTTAACGGAGGAAATTATAAACTTGAATTGAAAAAAGACGAATCTTTGGTGTTGTATAATCCCAAAGAAAAATTACCCATAGATGCTTTGTTGGAAGCAGGGGGTTGCGTTATTTCCTTAATTATTCCCATAGAAAAATTGCATACCTTCTTTTCTAAAGAGGCTCATTTTATTGCGTTTTTAAATGAAGAAAATCGCGATAAAAAATATTATCAGAAAAAACCGGTTTCTCCCGGAGTGATTACTATTCTCAATCAAATTATAAAACGAAAACCCAACAAAACAGTAGCCCCTTTATATTATAAAGCAAAAGCGTTGGAATTATTGAGTCTTTATTTTAATAGTCCGAGAGATATCGATTTAAATAAGTGTCCGTTTTTGGCCGATGAAAAAAATGTAGAAAAAATTAAACGAGCCAAGGAAATTGTAATTGAAGAACTAACAGATCCGCCTACTTTACAAGAAATAGCTTATGAAATTCAATTGCCTTTAAATCGGTTGAAAAGCGGATTTAAACAAGTGTACGGAAATACAGTTTTTGGATTTTTATTGGAATATAAAATGGAAAAAGCACGTCAATTATTATTGGAAGGTTCTTTAAATGTTAATGAAGTCGGATTAAAATTGGGATACAGTGCATCGAGTCATTTTATTTCTGCTTTTAAACGTAAATACGGAACAACGCCTAAACGTTATATTATGGCGGTTGCGGGTAAATAATCTTAAATTAATGTATCCTTACATTAAATCGCTTCATCTTATATTTGTTATTACCTGGTTTGCGGGGTTATTTTATATTATTCGTCTTTTTGTCTATCAAATAGAAGCGAATGAGAAAGAAAATCAACAAGAACGAGAAATTTTAACGCGGCAGTTGCGTCTTATGGCAAAAAGATTATGGACTATTATCACATGGCCTTCTATGATTTTAGCGGTGAGTTTTGGTGTTTGGTTATTGATTTTAAACGCTTCACTTATAAGTCAGCCTTGGATGCATATCAAATTGATTTTTGTAGGAATTTTGATAGCTTACCATAGTTATTCCCACTTTATTTATAAAAACTTACAATCGGGAAATTTTAAATACCGTTCAAATTTTATGCGTTTATGGAATGAAGGTCCGACGTTGATTTTATTTGCTGTTGTTTTTTTGGTGATGTTGCGCAACGAATTAAATTGGATTTTCGGAGTAGTCGGATTGTTTGCTTTGTTGTTGCTGTTAATGTCGGGTTATAAACTATATAAGCGAATCAGAAAAAAGAGATAAATAACTGATTTAAAAATAGAAAATTTAAAATATTTTTTTTAACAGGTTGATATTCAGGGTTTATTTCGTTATATTTAAAGCTTAAAAACTAAATCCTGGGTATTATGAAATTTAAGTTTTTTCAATATATATATATATTATTGTTTTTGTAATAGGAATGGTTTCTTGTAAAAACACAGGGAAAAAAAATGATTCAGTTCAAAATTCAAAATCTTCTTTAGAAAATTCTATGCAGGATAGTTTTCCGCCTGTTGAAAATCGAGATCCTGTGACAGATTATAAACCGGCTTTTAAAAATCAAACTCGTGCTCCCGGTATGAAAACCACAACAGATTATAAAGTTGAGGTGCTTACTTCTTCTTTAAAATCTCCTTGGGGAATTGTTTCTTTAGACGAAAAACGATTTTTGATTACAGAAAATAAAGGAAATATGAGAATTGTTTCTGCTGATGGAAAACGCAGTAAGCCCATCACGGGAATTCCGGAAGTAAATTCTTCCGGGCAAGGCGGATTGTTAGGATTGACTTTAGATAATGATTTTGAAAATAATCAAAAAGTTTATTGGTGTTTTTCCGAAGCAACTGAAAAGGGAAATTTAACTGCAGTAGCTAAGGGAAAATTAAATGAAGAAAAAAACAAAATAGAAGATGTAGAGGTGATTTTTCGAGCAATTCCTGCTTATGATGGAAATCTGCATTATGGCGGAAGAGTGGTAATGGATAAAAAAGGAAATCTTTTTGTCAGTACCGGTGAGCATTCAGATATAGAAACTCGTCCGCAAGCTCAGGAATTAAATTCTGCATTAGGTAAAATTTTATATCTCACTACTTCAGGAAAACCTGTGAAAGGAAATCCATTTGAAAATCAAGAAAATGCTTTGCCTGAAATTTGGTCTTATGGACATAGAAATGTACAAGGATTGGCTTTTCATCCTGAAACAGGAGATTTATGGCAATCTGAGTTTGGTCCTAAAGGTGGAGATGAATTAAATTTAATAAAATCCGGAAAAAATTATGGTTGGCCAGTTATAGGTTATGGAGTGGAATATTCCGGAGAAATAATTGGAGAAGGAATCACAGAAAAAGAAAGAATGGAGCAGCCGGTTTATTATTGGGATCCGGTGTTATCTCCCAGCGGAATTACTTTTTATGCAGGAAAAAACATCCCGGAATGGGAAAATAATATTTTCTTAGGAGGATTAAACGGAAACCATATTGCAAGAATAAAACTTGAAAACAATAAAGTAGTAGAAGAGGAGCGTTTACTGAAAAAAGAAAAACAACATTTCAGGGGTTTAATGCAAGGAAAAGATGGAAATTTATATGCCATCACAGATGAAGGGAAATTGTATAAGTTATCTCCTAAAAAATAACACGCAGATAACACAGATTAAAATCAGCAAAAAACTGTACAATCTGTGTTATCAGCATTCAAAAAATAAATTAAGGTTTCAATATTAAAGTATTATTTCCGGATTCCTCTCTATGTAGAAAAATTTCTTGTGCATCTTCCGGTAAAAGATTTGGAATTTTTTCCGGCCATTCTATAAAAATCCAAGTATTATAATCCAAGTATTCTTCAAAACCAATATCCATAACTTCAACTTCTTCTTCAATCCTATACAAATCAAAATGAAAAAGCGGATCAGATTTGGAAGCATATTCATTTACCAAAGAAAAAGTAGGACTGGAAACCACATCTTCAGAACCTAATTGTTTGACGATTTCTTTGATTAAAGTTGTTTTTCCTACTCCCATTTCTCCATAAAACAACAAGGTTTTACTTTTTGACTTTTGAATTATTTCCGAAGCAATTTTTGGTAAATCTTCTAAACTATATTCACGTTTCATCATTTTTTATCGAGGTTGTAAAACTACAAAAGGAATAATCATTTCTTCTAAAGAAACCCCTCCGTGTTGAAAGGTGTTTCTATAATAACTTACATAATGATTATAATTGTTAGGATAAGCAAAAAACAAATCCGTTTTGGCAAAAATAAAAGAACTGCTCATACTGATGCTGGGCAAATGAAAGTCTTTAGGATTTTTGGCAGCAACCACATCTTTTTCTTCATAAGTTAAACTTCTTCCTGTTTTATATCTTAAGTTTAAGCTGGTGTTTCGATCACCGATTACTTTAGAAGGATTATTCACATTTATTGTTCCGTGATCGGTGGTAACTATAAGTTGAAAACCAAGACTTTGTGCTTCTTGAATAATTTTGATTAAAGGAGAATTTTTAAACCAACTTGTGGTTAAAGAACGATAAGATTTATCATTAGAAGCCAATTCTTTAATTACTTCCATTTCTGTTTTAGAATGCGAAAGCATATCAACAAAATTGTAAACCAAAACTGTTAAATCATTATTCTTCTGCGATTTGAAATTATCTGCTAATTTTCTTCCGCTTTTTAGACTGGAAATCTTATGATATTGTGTTTTTAAATCTAATCCAAGACGTTTCATTTGAGCGGTTAAAAACTTATCTTCATTCATGTTTTTTCCACCTTCATCTGTGTCGTTTAACCATAAATCAGGATGTAAACGTTCCATATCGGCTGGCATTAAGCCCGAAAAAATAGCATTTCTTGAATATTGTGTAGCTGTGGGCAAAATGCTATAAAACATTTCTTCAGATTCCTTTTTGTAATAATTATTTAAGATAGGTTCTAAAGCTTTCCATTGATCATATCTCAAATTATCAATTACAATCAACAAGGTGGGTTTTTCTTTTTTGAGTTGAGGCACAATTTTATTTCTAAATAAAGTGTGTGACATAGTGGGGGCTTCTGTATTTGCCTCAAACCAACTTTGGTAATTTTTTTCGATGAATTTTCCAAATTCAGTATTAGCTTCCATTTTTTGAGATTCCAAAATTTCAGTCATTCCCATTTCTGAAGTATCTTCTAATTCAAGCTCCCAATACACCAATCTTTTGTAAATATCTGTCCAGCCTTCAAAAGAATTTACCATAGCCATATCCATAGCAATTCTTCTAAATTCTTGTTGATAATCTGAAGTGGTTTTTTCAGAAATTAATCGAGAGTGATCCAAATTCTTTTTTAAACTCAGTAGAAGTTGGTGTGGATTAACGGGTTTTATCAAATAATCTGAAATTTTAGAACCTATGGCTTCTTCCATAATAGATTCTTCTTCACTTTTGGTAATCATCACCACCGGAAGAGTGCTTCTAATTTTTTTTATTTCAGATAAAGTTTCCAAACCGGTTAATCCCGGCATGTTTTCATCTAAAAAAACAATGTCAAAGTTTTCATTTTCAACCTCTTCAATAGCTTCTGTTCCACTTTGACAAGCAGTTACTTCATAGCCTTTTTTTTCCAAAAAAAGAATGTGGGGTTTTAATAATTCTATTTCATCATCCACCCAAAGTATTTTTATCCCGTTCATATATGTATATTTGCCTAATTCCTAATTTAATCAGTTTGAATTCAAGAAACAAACTTAAAATATTAAACGATCCAATATACGGATTTATTACGATTCCGAATGCGTGTATATTTGATATTATTGAACATAAATATTTTCAACGTCTGAGAAGAATAAGTCAAATGGGATTGTCTTATTTGGTTTATCCGGGAGCGCATCACAGTCGTTTGCATCATGCGTTGGGGTGTATGCACTTAATGGATCAGGCGGTGCAAGTGCTTCGCTTCAAGCAAATTGAGATTTCTGAAGAAGAAAAAGAAGCCTTGATGATTGCAATATTATTGCATGATATTGGGCATGGCCCTTTTTCTCATGCTTTAGAACAAAGCTTGGTAGAAGAGGTAAGTCATGAATCAATTTCCCTTCGATTTATGGAAAAATTGAATATTGAGTTTAACCAAAGATTAACACTGGCCATTAAAATTTTTAAAGGAGAATATCATCGAAAGTTTTTTCTTCAGCTTATTGCCAGTCAATTGGATATGGACAGGTTGGATTATTTAAAAAGAGATAGTTTTTACACCGGTGTGGCAGAAGGAAATATCAATAGCAAACGATTAATTGCCATGTTGAATGTAAAAGATGATCAGTTGGTAATTGAAGAAAAAGGAATATATTCGGTAGAGAAATTTTTAGTAGCTCGCCGCTTGATGTATTGGCAAGTTTACTTTCATAAAACCAGTTTAGTTGCAGAGCAATTATTAATCAGAGTATTAAAAAGAGCAAAACAATTGGTGGACAGAGGAGAAAAACTTCCGGCAAATCCGGCTTTGAGTTTTTTCTTAATCCATAAAATCGATAAAACGAATTTTGATTTAAAAGTATTGGATACTTTTAGCAAATTAGATGATTATGATGTGGTCTCGGCCATGAAAAATTGGGTGGAAGAAAAGGATTTTGTGTTGAGTAATTTATGCAAGATGATTTTAAACAGAGATTTGCTGAAAGTAAAATTACAAAACGAAGAAATCTCAGAAGATATTTTTAAAGAAGAACAATTAAAATTTCAACAAAAACATAATTTATCTCAAGAAGAAGTAGATTATTTTGTGTTTAAGGAAAAAGTTTCTCACTTAGCTTATGAGCATTTAGATCCGATAAAAATCTTATATAAAAACGGAGAATTAAAAGAGGTAACTCAAGCATCAGATCAATTTAACTTAGAAGCTTTGTCAAAACCGGTTAATAAATATTATATCTGTCATCCAAAAAGCTAAGTATTAACAAATTTTGTTATTTTTGCCAAAATGAAATTTACTGCAGAACAAATCGCACAAGTAATTAATGGAAGAGTAGAAGGAAATCCTGAAGCTCTGGTTTCGGATTTTGCTAAGATTGAAGAAGGAAAACCCGAAACAATTACTTTTTTACACAATCCGAAATACACGCAATATATATATGAAACAAAAGCTTCTGTATGTATTGTTTCAGAAGATTTTAAACCTGAAAAACCCGTAAAACCAACTTTGATAAGAGTAGAAGACCCTTATTTGGCTTTATCGGGATTGATGGAATATTATGATCAGCTTAAAAAGCAAAAATCAGGAATAGAAAAACCTTGCTTTATAGCAGCGTCTGCAAAGTATGGAGAAAATATCTATATTGGGGCTTTTGCTTATATTGGCGAAAATGTTCAGATTGGCGAAAATGTAAAAATTTATCCGAATGTGCATATTGGAGACAATACCAAAATAGGAGATAATGTAACTATTTATTCCGGAGTGCAGATTTATCATGAAATCGTTATCGGAAACAATTGTATTATCCATAGTAATGCTGTAATCGGATCAGATGGATTTGGATTTGCGCCAAATGAAAAAGGAGAATATAAAAAGGTTCCTCAAATTGGAAATGTAGTTATTGAAGATGATGTGGAAATCGGTTCAGGAACAGTTATAGACCGTTCAACAATGGGGTCTTCTTATATAAGAAAAGGAGTTAAATTAGATAATTTAATTCAAATTGCCCATAATGTGGAAATTGGAGAACACACTGCAATTGCTGCACAAACAGGAATAGCAGGTTCAACAAAAATAGGAAAACATTGTTTGATTGGCGGACAAGTAGGAATTTCCGGACATTTAAAAATTGGTGACCAAGTAAAAGTACAAGCCCAAACCGGAATCGGAAAAAACATAGAAGACGGAGCTGTTTTACAAGGATCACCGGCATTGACTTATAGAGAGTATAACAGGTCATATATACATTTTAAAAATCTTCCGGATATTGTAAAAAAAATAAATGAGCTTGAAAAAAAGTTAGAAAATAATGGGTGAAATAAATAATAAACAAACAACAATTCAAAATGCTGTTTCTTTATCAGGAACAGGATTACACACAGGAAAAGAAGTAACTCTTACTTTTAAACCTGCTCCGGAAAACACGGGATATGTTTTTAAAAGAATTGATTTAGAAGGGCAACCTGAAATCCCTGCTAAAGCCAATTTAGTAACCACTACAGAACGCGGAACGCGTTTAGAAAAAGGAGAAGCTTCAATCCAAACATCAGAACATGTTTTGGCAGCTTGTGTAGGATTGGAAATTGATAACTTAATTATAGAACTCAATGCAGAAGAACCACCAATAATGGATGGATCTTCCATAGCTTTTGTAGAAGCATTGGAAAAAGCCGGTATTCAAGAACAAGAGAAAGAAAGAGAAGAATATGTGGTCACAGAAGTGATGACCTATAAAGATGAAGAAACAGGAAGTGAGATTACTCTACTTCCTGCTGATGAATACGAAGTGATTTCTATGATTGATTTTGAAACAGAAGTTTTAGGATCACAAAACGCTCAATTAAAGAAACTATCAAATTTTAAAGAAGAAATTGCAAAAGCAAGAACTTTTGTTTTTCTTCATGAATTAGAAGTTTTATTGGAGCATGGATTAATAAAAGGTGGAGATTTAGACAATGCAATTGTTTACGTAGATAAAGAGCTTTCTGAAGAAACAACAGCAAAGCTGAAAAAAGTTTTCAATAAAGACAAGGTTAGCATTAGACCTAACGGAACGCTTGATAATATAGAATTACATTACACCAATGAAGCTGCTCGTCATAAATTATTAGATGTAATTGGAGATTTAGCTTTGGTGGGAACAAGAATAAGAGGAAGAGTTATAGCAAATAAACCCGGACATAAAATAAACACAGACTTTGCAAAAGAGCTGGAAAGAAAAATCAGAATTGAAAGAAGGAAAAACATTCCTAAAATAGATTTAAATAAACCTCCTATTAAAGATGTAACAGCTATTCAGAAAATGCTGCCGCATCGTCCTCCGTTTTTATTGATAGATAAAATATTCGAGTTGACAGACAGCTGTGTGATTGGTTCAAAGAATGTAACTATGAACGAATATTTTTTCGAAGGACATTTCCCAGGTGCACCGGTTATGCCCGGCGTATTAATCGTTGAAGCTATGGCGCAAACCGGAGGGATTTTAATATTAAGTACTGTACCAGATCCTGAAAACTACTTGACTTATTTTATGAAAATAGATAAAGTAAAATTCAAAAAGAAAGTAGTTCCGGGAGATACTATAATTTTTAAATGTGACTTGATTGCTCCGATTCGTCGTGGAATTTGCCATATGCATGGAAAAGCTTATGTCAATAATGAATTATGCGCAGAAGCTGAGTTGATGGCACAAATAGTTAAAACTAAAAATTCTTAAATTTATGAATCAACCATTAGCATACGTTCATCCGGGTGCAAAAATTGCTAAAAATGTGGTGATTGAACCTTTCGCTATTATACACAACAACGTAGAAATAGGAGAGGGCTCTTGGATAGGATCAAACGTAACCATTATGGAAGGAGCTCGCATTGGAAAAAATGTAAGTATCTTTCCGGGAGCTGTTATTTCAGCTATCCCACAAGATAAAAAATATGAAGGAGAAAATTCTACTGTAGAAATTGGCGATAATACCACTATCAGAGAATGTGTGACTATCAACAGAGGAACTTCTGACCGCATGAAAACTAAAGTCGGAAAAAACTGTTGGATTATGGCTTATTGCCACATCGCTCACGATTGTTTTGTAGGCGATCATTGTACATTTTCAAATTACACCGGACTTGCCGGACATGTTGATGTTGGGAATTACGTTACAATAGGAGCAATGGTAGGAGTTCACCAATTTACCACTATTGGAGATCATTCCTTTTTAGGAGCCGGATCTATGGTGGGAAAAGATGTTCCTCCATACACCAAAGCAGCAAGAGAACCCCTTTCTTATGCAGGTGTAAACTCAATTGGTTTAAGAAGAAGAGGATATTCTACCGAAAAAATCAGAGAAATACAGAATATATATAGAATTCTGTTTCAAGATAATAATAATATTTCACAAGCCGCTGCTATTATCGAAGCCGAGATGGAAGCTACTTCAGAACGCGATGAGATTTTACAATTTATCAAAGGTTCTAAACGCGGTGTAATGAAAGGCTATTTTAAATAATTTATTTATGGCAACAACAAGCGATATTAGAAGAGGATTATGTATTAATTTTAAAAACGATATCTATAAAATCGTTGAGTTTTTACATGTTAAACCAGGGAAAGGTCCTGCTTTTGTAAGAACAAAATTAAAAAGTTTAACCACCGGAAAAGTAATTGAAAATACTTTCTCTGCCGGACATAAAATTGATGACATCAGAGTAGAAACTCGTCAATATCAATTCTTATATCAAGATGGAGAGTTTTATCACTTTATGCAAACCGATGATTACAGTCAAATCAGATTAACAGAACAGATTTTGGATCATCCGGGTTTAATGAAAGACGGAGAAATGGTAACCATTGTAATGAATGCTGAAGACCAAATGCCTTTAGCGGTTGAATTACCACCAAATGTAGTTTTAGAAATTACAGAAACGGAACCCGGAGTTAAAGGAAATACAGCAACAAATGCTACCAAACCGGCAACAGTAGAAACCGGAGCAACCATCAATGTTCCTTTATTTATCAATGAAGGAGATAAAGTTCGTGTTGATACAGAAACAGGAACCTATAAAGAAAGAGTAAAAGAATAATTTTAATTCCACTCCTGTCTTTTCTGGCAGGAGTTTTTTATGAAATTTCCACAAGAATACACCCTCAAACAAATCGCTACAATAATCAATTCGACTTATGTTGGCGATGATAATTTTCCCGTCTTGGGAATGAATGAAATTCATGTTGTTAATCCCGGCGATATCGTATTTGTTGATCATCCTAAATATTATGATAAAGCTTTAAATTCTGCTGCTACGGTTATTTTAATCAACAAAGAAGTGGAATGCCCCCAAGGAAAAGCTTTGTTGATTAGTGATGACCCATTTAGAGATTTCAATAAATTAGCTGATTATTTCAACCCTTTTCAAAAAGCAAAAAAAGCAATAAACGAAAGTGTTGAAATAGGAGAAGGAACTATTATTCAACCTAATGTGTTTTTAGGAAATAATGTCAAAATAGGAAAAAACTGCATTATTCACCCAAATGTTAGCATCTATGATGGAACTGAAATTGGAGATGAGGTAATTATCCATGCCAACACTATTTTAGGAGCAGATGCTTTTTATTATAAAAAAAGACCGGAAGGATATGACCGTTTAAAATCCAGCGGAAATGTAGTGATTGAAGATCAAGTAGAAATTGGCGCTGCTTGCACAATAGATAGAGGAGTGACTAATTCCACAAGAATTGGTAAAGGAACAAAAATAGACAACCAAGTTCATGTAGGACATGATACCGTAATCGGTAAAAAATGTTTAATCGCTTCTCAAACCGGAATTGCAGGTTGTGTGGTAATGGAAGATGAAGTAACTTTATGGGGACAAGTAGGAATTCCCAACGGAATAACCGTAGGAAAAGGCGTACAAGTTATGGCGCAATCCGGAGTTTCCAAATCTTTGGAAGAAGGAAAAAGCTATTTTGGATCACCTGCTGGCGAAGCTTCTAAAAAATTTAGAGAATTAGCTGCTATCAGGCAAATTCCTGACTTGATGTCAAGAGTAAAAAAAATAGAAAAAGAAAAATAATCAATTTTACTTCTCGAAAAAAATATTAGATTTTAGGTAATTCTTTCGCAACATATTGTTGAATTTCTTCAAAAAAAGAAAAGAATTCATTTTCATAATTTTCATAATGAGTTTTAAGGATTTCAATACCTTCATCTAAACAAAAATCTCCTTGGATGCGTGCGCTCATTTGTCCTAAGATTTTTTCAATTCCAGAAATATCTTTATAACTCAACAACCAATTTTGAGCTTTCATAATAGGAAGAAAATTCTGAATTTTATGCGGAAGAATTTCAAAATCACTTTCTAATAAAGCATAAAAATCCTGTATATAATCCGCTAAATCTTGAGAATGATATTTTTTCCAGTTTTTAGCTAAGAAATGATCATAAAAAACATCATTAATCACTCCATTATAATGTCGAAATTTTTTAAATAATCGATGTGTAGATTGATGAACAATTGGATGAGCATCTGTAAAAGAATCTATTTTTCGATGTAAAATAATTCCACGTCGATAATCTCCCGGATAATTTTCAAAATCACTTCCTTTAATCGGATCTGCCATAAAATTACCCACTTTAAGTTCATCATTATCCCCGGAAAGATATATATGTGCCAAAAAATTCATACTGCAATATATCCAAATTTTAAAATTGCATGCAGCTTTTACGCTATAAAGTTTAATAAGAAATCATTTTAAAAAAGAGAAGTGTTTTTTCTTCTGTATAATTTCAAAAATCAGCAAAAAGAACAATTAATTCAGATTTTTTTCCTAAGCACTAAAGCTTAAAACCTTATATTTGCGTTCAAATATTTGATTATGACATTAATAAAATCTATCTCCGGAATCAGAGGAACCATCGGAGGTCGTATAGGAGAAAATTTAACTCCATTAGATATTGTAAAATTCTCAACAGCTTATGCACAATGGGTGAAAAACCAAAAACAAACTGAAAACTATAAAGTTGTTATAGGAAGAGATGCCCGAATTTCAGGAAGCATGGTTCAACAATTAGTGATGAATACTTTGGTGGGAATGGGAATTGATGTAGTGGATTTAGGACTTTCTACCACACCAACTGTTGAGGTTGCTGTTTCTATGGAAAAAGCTGATGGAGGAATTATTCTCACTGCAAGTCATAATCCAAAACAATGGAATGCTTTAAAATTACTCAACCATAAAGGAGAATTTCTCAATGCAAAAGATGGAGAAGAAATCCTTCAGCTTTCAGAAAACACAACAATTGAATATGCTGAAATCGATGATTTAGGAAAAATTGTTCAAAAAGACGATTATATAGAAAAACACATTGATGAGATTTTAAAATTAAAATGGGTAGATATAGAAAAAATAAAATCTGCTAATTTTAAAGTTGTTGTTGATGGTGTAAATTCCACCGGAGGAATTGCAATTCCACAGCTTTTAAAAGAATTAGGAGTAGAGGTAGTAGAATTGTATTGCGAACCCAATGGACATTTTCCTCACGATCCTGAACCTTTAGAAAAAAACTTAAAAGATCTTTTTGCCAAAGTAATTGAAACAAAAGCAGATTTAGGAATTGTGGTAGATCCGGATGTAGATCGATTAGCTTTTGTAGATGAAAAAGGAAAAATGTTTGGAGAGGAATACACTTTAGTCTCGGTAGCAGATTATTTATTAGGAAAGCAAAAAGGAAATACAGTCAGTAATTTATCTTCGTCCAGAGCTTTAAGAGATATAACCGAAAAACACGGCGGAAAATATCAAGCCAGTGCAGTTGGAGAAGTCAATGTAGTAGAATTGATGAAAAAAACAAACGCTTTAATAGGGGGAGAAGGTAATGGAGGAATTATTTTCCCAGAATTGCATTATGGACGCGATAGTTTGGTGGGAACAGCTTTATTCTTAACCCATTTGGCAGAAAAAGGAAAAACTGTTTCTGAATTACGAGAAGAATATCCTTCTTATTATATGAGTAAATCTAAAATAGAATTAACTCCGGAAATGGAGGTAGATGAAATATTGGAAAAAATGCAAGAAAAATACGCTTCAGAAGATATCTCAACAGTTGATGGCGTAAAAATAGATTTTCCTGAAAACTGGGTGCATTTAAGAAAATCCAATACAGAACCTATTATCAGAATTTATACAGAAGCAAAATCTCAACAAGCCGCAGATGATTTGGCAAATCGATTTATTGAAGAAATGAAAGCTCTGTTTTAAAAAAATAGAGAAATAAAACTAAAAAAGGGGATGTTAAAAAAATATCCCCTTTTTTATGTGAAAAAATTATTTTGTAGGATAACCATAATCAATCCAATCCGCTTTAATGCTGATGGGAATATCTAAAAGTTTTAAGTTTTTATACCCCAAATTTTTTGCTAAATCAAAAGCAGGACGAATATTTGGGCAAACATCCATCGGACAGCATCCACAATATAAAATTACTTCCTCTTCTTTATCAACATCTTTTAAAATTTCTCGTAAATTTTTTAAACTTTCTTTTTCCATTCCCGGGCCGGCGTTGATGGAATTAGGAATCACATCTTCAAATCCAATATGGATTAAATTTACATTTTCATTTTCTAATTTTTGGAGTAATTCATCTGTTTTCATCAATTCATCAGTTGTCCAAGGATCTTTTTCTTGAGAAAAACTCAAAAAAGTTAAGCAAAAAAATAAAATAAATAGTTTTGTTTTCATCATTATATATTTAAAGTAGTTTTTTAGGAATCTCACAAACCGGAATAGGCTTCCATTTGTGTTGATTAATTTCATGTCGGCGTTTATAGAGGAGAAAAACCTCTAATTTTCTGCCTTCAAAATCAGTTTCAGTTTTACCTTCTTCATAAACTTGCATTGCCCATTCCAGCTCCGGATAAGTCGCTCCGATTTGTTCTTCATCCGAACGATCATCTCCAAAAAGTCCGTCAGTAGGTTTTGCTTTTATAATTTCAGGAATAATTTCCAAATGATCAGCCAATTCATATACTTGAGATTTTGTCAAATCTGCAGTAGGATTAATATCCACGCCACCATCTCCATATTTTGTGTAAAAACCAATTCCGAAATCTTCAATTTTATTTCCGGTTCCGGCCACAACCAAACCTTCCAATCCGGCTAAATAATATAAAGTCGTCATGCGTAAACGCGCACGAGTATTTGCCAAAGATAAATCTTCTTTTTCTCGATTTTGATGATGGGGCAAAACAGTTTTCATTTCCTCAAAAGTAGAAGTCAAATCAATTCTTGAACTTTTAACTGTTTGAAAATTTTTCTTTAACCAATTGATGTGCGCAACAGCTCTGTTGTCTTGATTTTTTTCTTGATGAATCGGCATTTCTAAACAATACACCGGAAAACCTGTTTTTGCACATAAAGTAGAAACCAAAGCAGAATCTATTCCTCCGCTGATTCCCAAAACAAATCCATTTAATCCGTTTGTTTGCAGGTAATTTTTCAACCAATTTGTGATATGTTCAATGATTTTATGATGTTTCATAAAAAAGAAAATTTAGTTCATCTATAAGTTTTAAAGTATAATTAGAAGATTTACACGCGTAAACACTCCAAAATTCAATTATATTTGCTCAAAAATAAGTCTAAAATTACGAATAAATAAGGTTGAATTTCAATTCTTTTAAAAGCTTACTTATGATGAAAAGAATATTCTTGATGTTTTTTTTGGTTTTACTGTTTTTTAATTGTGAAAAGAAAAGTAAAATTGAAAAGGAAATCGCTCAGATTCCCATCTCATTTGAAGTGGAAAGATTTGATGAGAAATTTGCAAAAACAACACCGGAAAGTTTACAGGAAATCAAAGCAGAATACCCGGAATTATTTCCTGAACAATTTTCTGATTCCGTTTGGATAGAATTGCTAAAAGATACCATTCAATTGGAAATCAACACAGAAGTAGCTAAAGCTTTTCCTGATTTTGACGAAGAAAAAAAAGAAATCGAACACTTATTTCAACATTTGAAATATTATTTTCCGGAATTTAAAACGCCGCGTGTATTAACAATTACAGCAAATGTAGATTATAGAAATCCGGTTCTTTTAGCTGATGATATGTTGTTGATTTCTTTGGATACTTATTTGGGAAAAGACCATGAATTCTATTATGGAATTCAAAAATACTTTGTGAAAAATTTTGTCAAATCTCAGATTGCTCCTGATGTGGCAAGAGAATATGCAGAAAAATATATTCCCAGACCTTCAGAAAGAGAATTTATAGATTATATGGTTTATTATGGAAAAATCTTATTTTTCAAACAACAGATTTTACCTCAAAATTCCAAAGCAAATATTATGGGTTATACGGAAGAAGAAATGCAATGGGCAGAAGAAAACGAAAAGGAAATTTGGAGTTTTTTCGTAGAACGAAATATGTTGTATCAAACCGATCCGGATTTAAGAAGAAGATTTTTTGATGTAGGTCCGTTTTCCAGATTTGGACTGCAATTAGACAATGAAAGTCCGGCGCAATTAGGGCAATACATAGGTTGGAAAATTGTCAATCAATATATGGAGAGAAATAAAAATCTTAGTTTATCAGAATTGATAAAATTAGATAATGAAACTATTTTTAAAGAATCAAAATACAAACCAAAACAATAATAATGAGTACTAAAAAATCAGAAATAAAAATAAATGTAGAAACAGATCAAAACAATGTTCCTGAAAAAATGCAGTGGACAGCCGAAGACGGAGGCGTAACAAATGAAGAAGCAAAAGCTATGTTGCTTTCTCTTTGGGATCCTAAAAACAAAGAAAGTTTGAGAATTGATTTGTGGACAAAAGATATGCCGATGGATGAAATGAAAACTTTTTTCTATCAAACTTTAGTTTCTATGAGTCATACTTTTTACAGAGCTACAGATGATATCAAAATGAGAGATACTATGTTGGATTTCTGTGAATATTATGCAGATAAAATGGAAATAAAATAACAGTAAAATATTTTTATTAATAATTGATAAGAGATTTCAACAACTGAAATCTCTTATCTTTTTAAATAAAGAAAAATTAATTCCTTTGAGATAAGAACTTCTAAATTTAGCTTTTGCTTGCATGAAAAAAATCAATCGAAATAAAACATCCAAACCCCTTAATAAAGTAGTGGTTTTTATTATTGTAGCTCTGTCTTTACTGATGACAACGGTTGACACTACAATTGTGGCCACCGCTTTAGAAACTTTACAAAAAGATTTAAACACTACCGTAAATTGGATTGGTTGGACTCTAACAGCTTATTCTTTTGGATTTGTTTTGATGTTGCCTTTGAGTGCAAAACTCAGTCAGCAATATGGACCAAAAAGAATTTTCATGCTTTCTGTAATAACTTTTACGCTTACTTCATGGCTATGTGGATTAGCAAATCATGTATATATATTGATTGTTTTACGAGTAATTCAAGCAGTGGGAGCAGCAGGAATAACACCTTCTGTTACCGCAATTATTGTAGATCATTTCGGAAATTCTCGTGATAGAGCAGTTAGTCTTTTTGGAAGTATTTTCCCAATAGGAGTAATGTTAGGACCTGTTTTTGGCGGATTGATTGTTATATATTGGACTTGGCCTTGGATATTTTTTGTAAATGTTCCTATTGGAATTATCGCTGTGGCTATGGGAGCTTATTTTATTCCAAAAGATTTACCGGAAAAGATAAAACCCAAAGAAAAAATGGATAAAACTGGAGTGATTTGGCTTGCTTTAGGAATTTTGGCAAGTATGTTTGCAGCTACTTATTTAGGAGAAAAAAATGCAAAATTATTGTCTTGGATTTTTGTCAGCTTAGTCATATTAGCTTTTTTCGGATTTATTATGTTTTTTAAACACATCAATAAAGTAAAAGAACCTTTTATAAATCCGCGTTTTATTTATGGAAGAGGATTTGGAACAGTTAATTTTTTAAATGTTTTATTTGGCGGAACAACAATGGGAGTAATCGCGTTAGTTCCGTTATATGCAGCAAATCGATATGGATTAAATGCTTTAAATTCAGGAACGCTTTTGATTGCACAAGGAGCGGCCTCTGTGATTTTATCAACAATTATGACCATGTTGTTGAGAAAAACAGGATATAAACTTCCGTTATTTTTAGGGTGCACCATCATAATGATAGGAACAGCACTTTTGGCTGTCAATCCTATGTTTGGGATAAGTCCTTATATATGGTTGATGAGTTCCACTTTTTTAATCGGAATAGGAATGGGAACCATCAGTCCGCCGGCAAGAAATGCAGGTTTGCAATTGGCGCCAGAAGAATCTGCAACCATAGCAGCTTTACGTTCTTTAGGACTTCAATTAGGTTCTATTATCAGTGTTGCGGTGGTAACTGCAATTATAGCAACAGCAAATAATCCCGGAGAAATTCAAGCACATGTTTATATTGGAATTGCTGTGGTGTTTTTAACTTGTATTCCAAGTATTAGATTTGTTCCCGAACATAAAGGCTCTTGGTGAAATATTACAAATAGACTTTTAAGCATAAAAAAATGGCTGAAGAAACTGAAGAAAGAAAAATTTACAGTTTGAGTTTTGTGGCTAAAAGCATACAAAAAACTTTAGCTAAACGCTATACCCAAGCTTATTGGATTAAAGCAGAAGTAAATAAACTGAATTATTATCAACATTCCGGGCATTGTTATCCCGAGTTGGTAGAAAAAAAGCAAGGAAGAATTCGCACACAATTGCGTTCTACATTATGGAAAAATGATTTTCAACGCATCAACAAATCTTTTTTAAAATTACTTCGTGAACCTTTAAAAGATGGAATAAAAGTTTTGATTTATGCCACTATAGAATTTCATCCGGAATATGGTTTGTCTTTGCACATCTTGGATATTGATCCCGGTTTTACTTTAGGAGATTTAGAAAAAGAAAAACAGGAGAGCATTAAAAAGCTAAAGCAAAAAGGAATTTTTAATCAAAATAAAAATTTGAAATTCCCTATTCTTCCACAGCGAATAGCAGTGATTTCTGTAGAAACCAGTAAAGGATATGCAGATTTTTTAAATGTGTTGGAAAACGCGAAACAAAATTCAAATTATGCTTTTTTTCAAATGCTTTTTCCGTCTTTATTACAAGGAGATCAAGCCGTTTATTCTTTGCGAAAACAATTGAATAGAATTAAAAAAGTAGCGCATCATTTTGATGTTGTGGTAATTGTGCGAGGTGGAGGAGGAGAAATCGGTTTGTCTTGTTATAATAATTATGAATTAGCTAAAGATATTGCATTGTTTCCCCTTCCTGTTTTAACGGGAATCGGACATTCCACAAACTTAACGGTGGCAGAAATGGTTGCACATCGACATATGATTACGCCAACAAGTTTAGCAGAAGAATTGGTTAGAAAATTTGATGATTTTTATTTTCCTGTTGAAGAAAAAAGAAAACAGTTGATAAATTTGGTAAGAAATCGACTGAAAATCACAAAAAATGATTTAAAAACTGAAATAAAACATTTTAAAACCCATGCAAATTATGCGATTTCAACAGAAAAAAATGCTTTAAATCAACAAGGGAAAAATTTATCTCAAGCTTTTTTGTATAATTTTAAAGATAAAAACTATCAATTACAGCATTTAAAAGAAAAGATAAATCAACAAACTCGATATTTTTATCAAGATCAACAGAAAAACTTGGAACTTTTTGGACAACAAATCCGACAAAATACACTTTTGCAAATTCAACAAAACCAATTAAAATTAGCTTATCAACTTAAAAATTTGACAAAAAATACTACGGATCAATTCAAAACAGAAAAAATAAATTTAAAATCTTTAAAAAGAAATATTGAAATTTTAGATCCTAAAAATGTATTGAAAAGAGGATATAGCATTAGTTTACTAAATGGAAAAGCTGTTACTTCAGCAAAAGAAGTAGAAAAAGGAAATATTTTAGAAATAGAATTCTACCAAGGAAAAATTACTGCAAAAGTTGAAAATAATTTAAAAAACAAAGAAAATGAATGAAAAATTGAATTATACAGCTGCTTTTGAAGAGTTACAGCAGATTGTATCAGAAATTGAATTAGGAGAAATTTCAGTAGATGAATTGTCAGAAAAAGTAAAAAGAGCAGCAGAACTAATTAAAGTTTGCAAAACAAAACTTTCTACCACAGAAGAGGATGTCAAAGAAATTTTAAAAGAATTAGAAGAAGTGGACACTTCAGAAGAAGAAATCATTTAAAATCACGCTGTCTTTTTGCTTCAAAAATTAAAATTCCGGCAGAAACAGAAACATTCATCGAATCGATTTCGCCTTGCATAGGAATAATAATATTTTGCGTAGAATTTTCTCGCCATTCTTGGCTCAATCCATCAGCTTCTGTTCCTACAACAATAGCTGAAGAATTGGTGTAAGCTATATTGGTATATTTTTCAGAAGCTTGTAAAGCTGCACAATAAATATTGATCTTTTCTTTCTTCAGAAAATCGATGATTTCTGTAGAAGTACCCATTCCAATTTGAGTGGTAAAAACACAGCCCACACTTGATCTGATAATGTTTGGGTTGTATAAATCCGTTCGCGGATTTGCAATTAAAACAGCATCGAGGTTTGCTGCATCTGCAGTTCTTAATAAAGCCCCGATATTCCCCGGTTTTTCAGGAGCTTCGGCAACTAAAACCAAAGGGTTTTTACGATTGAAATAAATGTTTTCTATCTCGTGATTTTTACTTTTTCCGACTGCTAAAAAACCTTCTGTGCGATGTCGATAAGCGATTTTTTTATAAACTTGTGCAGAAACTTCAACAACTTCTTCTATGTTTTCTGTCAATAAGTTTAAATCTTCAACTTGGATTAAATCCGCACAAAAATAAAGTACTTTTAATTCGTATTTAGCTTTTAAGGCCAAGTTAATTTCGCGTAAACCTTCTACTACAAATAAACCTTCTCGACGCCTATTTCTGGATTTTTCTTGTAGCTGAACTACGTTTTTAATAGCTTTATTGGAAGTGCTGCTGATTTTTTTATACATATATTTTAATTTGAGGAAAAATAAACATATTTCAGAAAATAGAGGAGGAGAATGAATTTTAAAAAGATTTTTCTCTTTTATAATAATTGACCAATAAACCCACCACATAATTATAACTCTGCATTCCTTCGGGTTGATTATTTACTTTCAAAAAGTTTTTATAAAATATTTTAAAAGCAGGTTCAAAAGGATTTTCGTGTTTTTTCCAAAAAACCTGCACTTCTTTATAATTTTTTCGAACTCCCGGATGGAGTTTTTCTGCTAATTCTTTTGCTTTATTTTGATCTTTTTGGGCAATATCTTGAAGTAAATATTGCAAAGCAAAAGTATATCCGGCGTATTTAAAATGTAAGTTTGGATGATTTATAGTTGCCAAAACTGCTATAAAATTAGCTTCATTTTCTTTGGCATAACCAATTTGATGTGCCATTTCATGAGCTGCTAAAGTGGGAAATTTAAAATTAGGTAATCGAGTATTGAGATGAGCTTCATTTGTCAACGGATTTAAATACCCGCTAAAACCCATATAACTCAAAGGAAAACTAAATAAAGATGACTTAGAGTTTAACTTTAATTTACGACTCTTAAAGCGCATTAAATCAAAAGAATAATTATTTAAAGTGTTTATTTCTTTTAAAGAAAAATTAAAATCTACAGCAGTGTTTTTATCAGTAGAAAGTTGCTTTTGAAGTTGGTTGGATTTAAGAATAATAAAGTCAGTTAAGCTTAAAAGATCTTCATATTTATATTCTCGATCTAAGGTTAGTTTCTCATTTAAAGGAATGCGATAATAATTCATTCCCCATAAAAAGTGGAAAAGAAAATAGAAAACAGAAAGAGTGGAGAAAACTTGTAAACTCCAGCTTTTAATTTGAATGAATTTAGATTTAATTCTAATTAATAGCCATCTAATCAATAATATAGCAAATGCGAGATATAAAATATCTCCAACAGAAAAAGGCAAACTTCCAAAGATGAGTTCTTCTGTCAAAGCGATTTTTTGAAAAATATATTGACTGTAAATTTTCTCAATCACTTTTGGGTATCCGGATAAAATCTGAATTAAGATAATTTGAACAGGAAGTAAAGCAGTAAGTATGAGGTTTATTTTTCTTTTCACAAGTCAAAAATATCATGCTTTTTTATAAATTCAAAACTTATAAAAATTATTTTTCTTGAGAGAAATATTGTTAAAGTAAAGGTTTATCTAATTACATGTAAGTGTTTGTATAATAGCTTAATAAACATTGATTATAAATAAAATCTATAGTGATAAATTAACTGGATTTTATAGTTTTTTTTGCGTGAATAGAAAAACGAAAATAAATTTATGAGTAACTTTGAAAGAGCTAAAAAATGGAAAGATGAAATTTGAAAGTTTTGTAGAATATTTGTTGTTGGAAAAAAAATATTCAGTTAATACTGTAAAAGCTTATGAAAATGATTTAAAAGAATTTTCTGAATTTATTGAAGAAAATTATCAGCTAAAAAAAACAGCTGAAGTAGAATATAATTTGATCAGAGCTTGGATAGTTGTTTTGTTAGAGAAAAAGCTTTCCAATAGATCTGTCAATCGAAAAATTTCTTCTTTGCAGGCGTATTATAATTTCCTTTTAAAAACGCAGCAAATAGAGAAAAATCCTTTGGTGAAACATAAATCTTTGAAAGTTTCTGAAAAAGTTCAAGTTCCTTTTTCTCAAAAAGAGATGAAGGCCGTTATGGAGAATTCCTTTGCAGAGGATTTCGAAGGAATTAGAGATCGATTAATTATAGAGTTGTTGTATTCTACCGGAATGCGAAGAGGGGAGTTGATAGCTATTAAAACAGTGGATGTTGATGTAAATAATAAAGAATTAAAAGTTAGAGGAAAGGGAAATAAGGAGCGATTGGTGCCAATTTTGTCGAGTGTGGTGAAAACTTTAAAGCTTTATTTGGAAGAGCGTGAGAAGTTAGAAGAGATTAAAGAAGATTATTTGTTTTTGACCAAAAAAGGAAAGCAGTTGTATCCGGGATTGGTGTATAGAGTAGTGAAGTTATATTTTAGAGGTGTGTCTACAAAGACGAAAATTAGTCCGCATGTGTTGCGGCATACTTTTGCAACGCACTTGTTAAATGAAGGGGCGGATTTAAATTCTATTAAGTCATTATTGGGGCATGAAAGTTTGGCTTCGACTCAGATTTATGCGCATAATGATATAGCGATTTTGAAGAAAGTTCATGCAAAAGCGCATCCGAGAAATAAAAAATCAAAAAAATAATTACATTTTAATTGTTGATTATTAATGAGTTGCGATTATTATTGAAAATAAATTAAAAATAATTCAAAAAAAGTTTTGTGTATGTGTGAAACAGTTATATATTTGCATCCCGTTAAAAGGAACGTAATTGATTAAGCGTTGTATTTAGCGAAAAGAGCAAGGCCGATATAGCTCAGTTGGCTAGAGCAGCTGATTTGTAATCAGCAGGTCGTGGGTTCGAGTCCCTCTATCGGCTCTTAGTTTTTTAGAAATCTTTGAAATATTATTTGTTTAGGGAGGATACTCAAGCGGCCAACGAGGACAGACTGTAAATCTGTTGTCTTTCGACTTCGCAGGTTCGAATCCTGCTCCTCCCACAATTCATTTTTTAAAATAAATGAATAAAAAAACAGAAAACCTTATGGAAGTTTGTAAAAAGTTTTTTAATTTTGCAGACTGAAATTAAAATGCGGGAGTAGCTCAGTTGGTAGAGCGTCAGCCTTCCAAGCTGAATGTCGCCGGTTCGAACCCGGTCTTCCGCTCTAAATTATAATAGAGTTGAGACGAAGTTCTCATGTAAATAATGAGGCTTGGGCGACCGGCCTGTCGATTTGAACAATCAGCCGACGTAGCTCAGGGGTAGAGCGCTTCCTTGGTAAGGAAGAGGTCACGAGTTCAATTCTCGTCGTTGGCTCTACTAAAAGCAAATTCTTGACTTAATTTTTTTGACAACCAGCTTAAGGAGCTGAGTTGTTTGTTTTATTGTAAAGAATTAACACTAATATATAACTAAGATTAAATAAGTAGAAATTATGGCAAAGGAAACTTTTGATCGTTCCAAACCGCACCTTAATATCGGTACGCTTGGACACGTTGACCACGGAAAGACTACATTGACTGCAGCTATTACTAAAGTGTTGGCTGATAAAGGGTGGGCTGAAGCGAGTGCATATGATCAGATTGATAATGCACCGGAAGAAAAAGAAAGAGGAATTACTATTAGTTCATCTCACGTAGAGTATGAGACGGAAAATCGTCACTATGCTCACGTTGACTGTCCAGGTCACGCGGACTATGTAAAGAATATGATTACTGGTGCTGCACAAATGGATGGAGCTATTCTTGTAGTTGCTGCTACTGATGGTCCTATGCCGCAAACTCGTGAGCACTTACTTCTTGGGCGTCAGGTAGGAATTCCTAAGATCGTTGTTTTCTTAAATAAAGTAGATTTAGTAGATGACGAAGAGTTACTTGAGCTTGTAGATATGGAAGTAAGAGAGTTATTGTCTTTCTACGACTATGATGGTGATGATGCGCCTGTAATTAGCGGATCTGCACTTGGAGCTTTAGATGGTGATGAAGAGTATGTAAATAGTATCCTTAAATTAATGGAGGCTGTTGATGAGTACATCCCTCTTCCTGAGCGTGATGTTGATAAGCCTTTCTTGATGCCTGTTGAGGATGTATTCTCTATTACAGGACGTGGAACTGTTGCAACTGGACGTATTGAAACTGGTGTAGCAAACACTGGAGATGAGGTTCAAATTCTTGGAATGGGAAGTGATACTACTTCTACAGTAACAGGAGTTGAGATGTTCCGTAAGATATTAGATAGAGGTGAAGCTGGAGATAACGTAGGAATCTTACTACGTGGAATCAACAAAGACCAGATTACAAGAGGAATGGTTGTTTGTGCTCCAGGGTCAGTTACTCCACACAGTAAGTTTAAAGCTGAGGTGTATATCTTGAAAAAAGAAGAAGGTGGACGTCATACGCCATTCCATAACAACTACCGTCCTCAGTTCTACATTAGAACAACTGACGTAACAGGTACAATTACTTTACCTGAAGGAGTTGAAATGGTAATGCCTGGAGATAACTTAACAATCAATGTTGAGTTGATTAACCCGGTTGCTTTAAGTAAAGGTCTTCGTTTCGCTATCCGTGAAGGAGGAAGAACTGTAGGAGCTGGTCAGGTTACTGAAATTATAGAATAATAATTAAGTTCAATAAAAACTAAGGTATCTGTAAGTGCAGATACCTTGGTTTATATAAATACGGGTTTAGCTCAGTTGGTAGAGCACTGGTCTCCAAAACCAGGTGTCGGGAGTTCGAGCCTTCCAACCCGTGCAAAGCAAGGCGAGAAGTTTATCCTGAGCGTTAGTCGAAGGGAGCCTTCCAACCCGTGCAAAGCAAGGCGAGAAGTTTATCCTGAGCGTTAGTTGAGGTGGTTTCTGAGTCCTTGTGTGAAATGAGAAATAAAAGGTGTGTTAAAAGAAGCCTTTTAATCATAAAAAATGAATGTGGGAAAATCTAAATTGAAATTCTTAAATTAAGAGTCAAGAGTAGATTTTTTTTGCATTAATAAAGAAAATATTAAAAATAGAAAACTGCTGCTTAAAGCTTTTTCTTGTAAAATTTTACCGAATAAAACGGTAAAAAAATAGAATAATATGGCTGGATTTAAACAATATGTTAGTGAGTCTTATGATGAGCTGAAAAATCATGTTACGTGGCCAACGTATGCTGAGGCGCAGAGATTAACCGTAATAGTATTGGTTTTTTCTGTGGTTTTTGCTTTGGCAATATGGGGGGTAGATACAGTATTTAGCTCTCTTATTGAGCAATACTTTAAGTGGGTTAAATCGTAATTGTGGTTATGGCTAAAGCAAAAGGAGGAAATAAAAAGTGGTATGTTGTTCGTTCTGTAAGCGGACAAGAGAATAAGATAAAAAGCTATATAGAAAAAGAAATTGCTTATCAAGGCCTTGAAGATTATGTAGAGCAGGTTTTGGTTCCTACAGAAAAAGTTGTTCAAATCCGAAATAAGAAAAAAATTACAAAAGAAAGAACTTACTTTCCTGGATATATAATGATACAAGCAGATCTTGTTGGTGAGGTTCCTCACATCATTAAAAGTGTAAACGGAGTGATTGGTTTTTTAGGGGAAACAAAAGGAGGGGATCCTGTTCCACTAAGAAAATCGGAAGTGAACCGTATGTTAGGAAAAGTAGATGAGTTAGCAGTTCAAGATACTCAAATGGATATCCCTTACGCAGTAGGAGAAAGCGTTAAGGTTATTGATGGGCCGTTTAACGGATTTACCGGAACAATTGAGAAGGTAAATGAGGAGAAGAGAAAATTGGAGGTGATGGTAAAGATTTTCGGAAGAAGAAGTCCGTTGGAGCTCAGTTATATGCAAGTAGAAAAAATGTAAATGTTACACCTATTATAGGATTATTTTTAGTGCTTCCAATTAAAGGTAATTCAAACAAAATTAAAAGTAATGGCTAAAGAAGTTAGTAAAGTAATAAAATTACAAGTACGCGGTGGTGCAGCCAATCCTTCCCCGCCAGTTGGTCCTGCATTAGGTGCAGCTGGGGTGAATATCATGGAGTTCTGTAAGCAGTTTAATGCCAGAACACAAGATAAGGCAGGGCAAGTGCTTCCCGCAGAAATAACAGTATATAAAGATAAGTCTTTTAGCTTTGTAGTAAAAACTCCACCGGCAGCGGTGCAGTTGATGCAAATGGCGAAAATTAAAAAAGGATCCGGAGAAGCTCCTATCAAAAAAGTTGGAAGCGTAACTTGGGATCAAGTTAAAGCTATAGCTGAAGATAAAATGCAAGATTTAAATGCGTTTACCGTTGAATCTGCAATGAAATTAGTTGCAGGAACAGCGAGATCTATGGGAATTTCAGTGAAAGGTGAATCACCATTTGAATCTTAAAAAAATAGGAAATGGCAAAATTGACTAAAAAACAAAAAGAAGCTAAAGCAAAATTTGACAGCTCAAAAGCTTATACAGTTGCTGAAGCATCTAAGATTATAAAAGATATTACAAACGTTAATTTCGATGCATCTATAGAGTTGGCTGTACGCCTTAATGTAGATCCTCGAAAAGCAAACCAGATGGTAAGAGGAGTAGTAACATTGCCTCACGGAACTGGTAGAGACGTTAAAGTATTAGCTCTTGTTACTCCTGATAAAGAAGCTGAGGCTAAAGAAGCCGGAGCAGATTACGTTGGTCTTGATGAATATCTTGACAAAATTAAAGGAGGTTGGACTGAAGTAGATGTAATTGTTACTATGCCAAGCGTTATGGGTAAATTAGGACCTTTAGGACGTGTTCTTGGCCCGCGTGGATTAATGCCAAACCCTAAAACAGGAACGGTAACTATGGATATTGCAAAAGCAGTATCTGATGTAAAAGCCGGAAAAATTGATTTTAGAGTTGAGAAAAATGGTATCGTTCATGCTGCAGTAGGAAAAGCATCTTTTGAGGCAGATAAAATAGCTGGAAACGCCAGAGAGTTATTAACTACTTTGGTAAACTTAAAACCCCAAGCTACAAAAGGTACTTACATAAGAAGTATTTATATGTCGAGTACAATGAGCCCAAGTATTCAAATTGATACTAAACGTTACACTGAGGAATAATTAGCATTATGACAAGAGAAGAAAAAGGACAAATAATAGAAGATCTTACAGGAACACTGAAACAATCTGACACTATTTACTTGGCAGATATTTCAGGATTGGATGCCTTAAGTACCTCCAAATTACGTCGTGCTTGTTTTAAGGCTGATGTAAAGTTAACTGTAGTAAAAAATACATTGTTGGCTAAAGCAATTGAAGCCAGTGACAGAGATTTTGGAGATTTAGCAAGTGTGCTAAAAGGAAACACCTCTATAATGATTGCCGAAAGAGGAAATGCTCCGGCAAAAGTTATTAAGGAATTCAGAAAAAAATCAGAAAAACCGGTTCTTAAAGGAGCGTATATTGATGAAGCTGTTTATATAGGTGATGAACACTTAGAAACACTATCCAATATCAAATCAAGAGAAGAACTTATCGGAGATGTTATCGGACTATTACAATCACCTGCGAAGAATGTTATCTCTGCGCTTAAGAGTGGTGGCGGTAAATTAGCCGGAATTATCAAAACACTTTCTGAAAAAGAAGAATAAAGTTGTACGCACTTTTTAATTAATATATAACAAAAATTACATTTTAAAAACGATAGAAAATGGCAGATTTAAAAGATTTTGCAGAACAATTGGTTAACTTAACCGTAAAAGAAGTAAACGAATTAGCAGATATTCTTAAAGAAGAATACGGAATTGAACCAGCTGCAGCTGCAGTAGCAGTAGCAGGTGGAGCTGCTGGAGGAGAAGAAGCAGCTGAAGAAAAAACAGAATTTGATGTTGTGCTTAAAGCAGCAGGTGGTGCTAAACTAAAAGTTGTTAAAGCTGTTAGAGAAATCACCGGACTTGGATTGAAAGACGCTAAAGGTCTTGTAGATGGAGCTCCTGAAACTATCAAGGAAGCTATTCCAAAAGACGAAGCTGAAGCAATTAAAGCACAATTAGAAGAAATCGGAGCTGAGGTTGAGCTTAAATAAGCTTGACAAAAGCACTAATATTTAGGTTTAGGCCTCTGGAAAATAAATCCTGAAGGTCTAAACCTTTTTATGTATATTTGCATTCTCAAATAAATAAGACGATATATTATTTGCTTGAAGTCAAAAACAAGTAAAAGTAAATAAATTTTATCATTTTTAATGTAACTTTTTCTTAGGTGTAGAATAACACCTGGAAGTTTAAACTTTTTACATAGATGTCAGAAAAGCAGCAAGCCCAAAGAATTAGTTTCTCTTCTGTGAAAAATAGACCGGATTATCCGGACTTTTTAGACATTCAAGTCAAATCCTTTAAGGATTTTTTCCAACTTGAAACAAAATCAGATAAAAGGGAAAATGAAGGATTGTACAATACCTTTATGGAAAACTTTCCTATCACTGATACCCGAAATCAATTTGTACTTGAATTTTTAGACTACTTTATAGATCCGCCGCGTTACACCATCCAAGAGTGTATAGAACGTGGATTGACTTATAACGTACCCCTGAAAGCAAGACTTAAACTCTATTGTACAGACCCCGAACACGAAGATTTTGAAACTATTGTTCAAGATGTTTACTTAGGAACCATTCCTTATATGACCCCAAGCGGGACATTTGTTGTTAATGGTGCTGAGCGTGTGGTTGTTTCGCAATTACACAGATCGCCGGGAGTGTTCTTTGGTCAATCTTTCCACGCTAACGGAACCAAACTTTACTCCGCAAGAGTAATCCCTTTTAAAGGTTCGTGGATTGAATTTGCAACCGATATCAACAGCGTAATGTACGCTTATATTGATCGTAAGAAAAAATTACCGGTTACTACACTATTCCGTGCAATTGGATATGAAAGAGATAAAGATATCTTAGAAATATTCAACCTTGCTGAAGAAGTAAAAGTCTCTAAAACCGGATTAAAACGAGTGCTTGGGCGAAAATTAGCTGCTCGTGTGTTAAATACTTGGTATGAAGATTTCGTAGATGAAGACACCGGAGAAGTAGTTTCTATTGAAAGAAACGAAATCGTATTAGACCGAGATACAGAATTAGAAAAAGAACATATTGAAGAAATCATAGAAACCGGAACAAAAACTATTTTGCTGCATAAAGAAGACAGCACAAATAGCGATTATGCCATTATCTATAATACACTTCAAAAAGACCCAACCAACTCTGAAAAAGAAGCTGTAGAACATATCTATCGTCAATTGCGTAATGCTGAGCCGCCAGACGAAGAAACAGCAAGAGGAATTATTGAAAAATTATTCTTCTCAGAACAACGTTATAACCTGGGAGAGGTTGGACGTTATAGAATGAACAAAAAATTAGGTTTGGATATCTCTATGGATCAACAAGTATTGAGCCGTGAAGATATTATCACCATTATAAAATATTTAATTGAATTAGTTAACTCAAAAGCTGAAGTTGACGATATCGATCACCTTTCTAACAGACGTGTGAAAACTGTAGGAGAACAGCTTTCACAACAGTTTGGAGTAGGGCTTGCACGTATGGCGCGTACCATTCGTGAGCGTATGAACGTAAGAGATAATGAGGTATTTACCCCAATTGATTTGATCAATGCTAAAACCTTATCATCTGTTATCAATACGTTCTTTGGTACCAACCAGTTATCACAGTTTATGGATCAAACCAACCCATTGGCTGAGATTACACACAAACGTCGTTTATCAGCACTTGGGCCGGGAGGATTATCGCGTGAGAGAGCAGGTTTCGAAGTTCGAGACGTTCACTACACACACTACGGACGTTTATGTCCGATTGAAACTCCGGAAGGACCGAATATTGGGTTGATTTCTTCTATGGCA
The DNA here is from genome assembly GCA_021793375.1 of Bacteroidota bacterium. Classification (GTDB taxonomy): domain Bacteria; phylum Bacteroidota; class Bacteroidia; order Flavobacteriales; family Flavobacteriaceae; genus JAJYSO01. The sequence continues at coordinate 55,703 of JAJYSY010000009.1, forward strand.
GTTTACGCTAAAGTAAACAGCATGGGCTTTATTGAAACGCCTTATCATAAAGTAGAAAACGGAGTGGTAGATAAATCCACAGAACCCCTTTATCTCTCTGCAGAAGAAGAAGAAGATATGTTGATCGGTCAGGCAAATGTTGATATGTCTGATGAAGGAAAAATCAAAGCAGACAGAACTATTGCACGAATGGAAGGAGACTTCCCGGTGGTTAGCCCAGAAGAATTGCACTACACAGATGTAGCGCCAAACCAAATTTCTTCTATTTCAGCATCGTTGATTCCTTTCTTGGAACACGATGATGCAAACCGTGCTCTGATGGGATCAAATATGATGCGTCAAGCAGTTCCACTATTAAAAGCAGATGCACCAATTGTAGGAACAGGACTTGAGCGTCGTGTGGCTACAGACTCTCGTGTACTGATGAATGCCGAAGGAGATGGAGAAGTAGAATATGTAGATGCAGAGAAAATCATCATTAAGTATGATAGAACTGAAGAAGAAAGAATGGTAAGTTTTGAATCTGATTCTAAAACTTATAACTTGGTGAAGTTTAGAAAAACCAACCAAGGAACATCTGTAAACCTTAAACCAATTGTAAGAGTAGGAGACCGCGTTAAAAAAGGTCAAGTACTTTGTGAAGGATACGCTACACAAAACGGAGAACTTGCTTTGGGTAGAAATATGAAAGTAGCTTTCATGCCTTGGAAAGGGTATAACTTTGAGGATGCTATTGTAATTTCTGAAAAAGTTGTAAAAGATGATCTTTTCACCTCTATTCATATTGATGAATACTCTTTACAAGTAAGAGACACAAAATTAGGAGATGAAGAATTAACAAATGATATTCCAAACGTTTCTGAAGAAGCTACCAAAGATTTGGATGAACATGGAATGATTCGTATTGGAGCAGAAGTTAAACCGGGAGATATTTTAATAGGAAAAATTACTCCAAAAGGAGAAAGTGATCCTACTCCGGAAGAAAAACTTCTACGTGCTATTTTTGGAGATAAAGCCGGAGATGTAAAAGATGCTTCTCTAAAAGCTTCTCCATCATTAAGCGGAGTAGTAATCGATAAAAAACTTTTCTCAAGAGCGATTAAATCAAAAAGAGAAAGAGCAAAAGACAAAGAAAAGATTGCTGCTTTAGAAAGAAAATACGAAGAAAAATTTGAAGAATTAAAATCAAAAGTTGTTGAAAAAATCTTTGCTATAGCAGGAGGGAAAACAGCTCAAGGAGTACAAAACGATTTAGGAGAAGAAATTTTACCTAAAGGAAAGAAGTTTACGCTCAAAATGTTGAATTCTGTTGAAGATTACACCCATTTAACCAAAGGGAAATGGACGACAGACAAAAAACTCAACGAGCTTATAGCAGATTTAATTCACAACTATAAAATTAAAGAAAACGAATTGCAAGGAAACTTGCGTCGTGAGAAGTTCACCATTTCTGTCGGAGATGAATTACCATCCGGAATTCTTAAACTGGCTAAAGTTTACATCGCTAAAAAACGTAAGCTTAAAGTAGGAGACAAGATGGCTGGAAGACACGGAAACAAAGGTATTGTGGCAAAAATTGTTCGCGAAGAAGATATGCCTTTCTTAGAAGATGGAACAGCAGTAGATCTTGTATTGAATCCATTAGGAGTACCTTCACGAATGAATATTGGACAAATCTATGAAACCGTTTTAGGTTGGGCAGGAGAAAAATTAGGAGAAAACTATGCAACTCCAATTTTTGACGGAGCTTCTATAGACCAAATTAATGAATTGACAGATAAAGCAGGATTGCCAAGATACGGACATACTTATCTGTATGATGGAGGAACAGGAGAACGTTTTGATCAAAAAGCAACAGTAGGAGTAATCTATATGTTAAAGTTAGGTCACTTGATTGATGATAAGATGCACGCTCGTTCTATTGGACCATACTCTCTTATTACACAACAACCACTTGGAGGTAAAGCTCAATTTGGAGGTCAGCGTTTTGGAGAGATGGAGGTTTGGGCACTGGAAGCTTATGGAGCTTCTGCAACCCTGAGAGAAATCTTAACGGTGAAGTCTGATGACGTAGTAGGACGTGCCAAAACTTATGAAGCAATTGTTAAAGGTGATCCTATGCCTGAACCGGGCTTGCCGGAATCCTTTAATGTGTTGATGCATGAACTTAAAGGACTGGCGTTGGATATTCAATTAGAAGAATAACACAAAAGCCACGATAACCGGTAATATTTACCACCGGAAAAAATGGTAAAAAAATTAAAAATTCTTTAGCACAAGATATTATGGCTAAATCTCATGATAAGAATACACAAAAGAAATTTAATAAAATTTCTATAGGACTATCCTCGCCGGAAGCAATTTTGGCAGAATCAAGAGGAGAGGTTCTTAAACCTGAAACAATTAACTATCGTACGCATAAACCCGAACGTGACGGATTGTTTTGTGAGCGTATCTTTGGTCCGGTAAAAGACTATGAGTGTGCTTGCGGAAAATATAAAAGAATCCGATACAGAGGAATTGTTTGTGATCGTTGTGGAGTAGAAGTTACCGAAAAGAAAGTAAGAAGAGACCGTGTAGGACACATCAACTTGGTAGTTCCTGTAGCACATATCTGGTACTTCCGCTCTTTGCCAAATAAAATTGGATATCTTTTAGGAATTGCCTCCAAAAAACTGGACATGATTATCTATTATGAAAGATATGTCGTAGTTCAGCCCGGAATTGCAAAAGATGCAGATGGAGAACCGGTGCAAAAAATGGACTTCCTGACAGAAGAAGAATACTTAGATATTTTAGAAACGCTTCCTCAAGATAATGCTTATTTAGATGATTCTGATCCGAATAAGTTTATCGCTAAAATGGGAGCAGAATGTTTGATAGACTTACTTCAGCGTTTAGATTTAGATGAATTATCTTATGAATTAAGAGATAAAGCAAATAACGAAACTTCTAAACAACGTAAAACAGAAGCCCTGAAAAGACTTCAAGTTGTAGAAGCTTTACGAGACGCCAATAAAAGAAAAGAAAATAATCCGGAATGGATGATTCTTAAAGTTATCCCGGTTATTCCACCGGAGTTAAGACCATTGGTGCCGCTTGATGGAGGACGTTTTGCTACTTCTGATCTAAACGATTTATACAGAAGAGTTATCATCAGAAACAACCGTCTGAAAAGATTGGTAGAAATCAAAGCTCCTGAAGTAATTTTACGTAACGAAAAACGTATGCTTCAAGAAGCGGTAGATTCTCTATTCGATAATACCAGAAAATCTTCTGCAGTTAAAACAGACAGTAACAGACCGTTAAAATCCCTTTCGGATTCCTTAAAAGGAAAACAAGGACGTTTCCGTCAAAACTTATTAGGAAAACGTGTGGATTATTCCGGACGTTCTGTTATTGTAGTTGGTCCGGATTTGGAATTACACGAGTGTGGATTACCAAAAGATATGGCAGCAGAACTTTACAAACCTTATGTCATCAGAAAACTGATTGAAAGAGGTATTGTAAAAACCGTTAAAACTGCTAAAAAAATAATAGATAAAAGAGAACCTGTAGTTTGGGATATTCTTGAAAACGCAATGAAAGGACACCCGGTGTTGCTTAACCGTGCACCAACCCTTCACAGATTGGGTATTCAAGCATTCCAACCTAAAATGATTGAAGGTAAAGCAATCCAGCTTCACCCATTGGCTTGTACAGCTTTTAACGCTGACTTCGATGGAGACCAGATGGCGGTGCACTTACCTTTAGGCCCTGAGGCAATCTTAGAAGCACAGCTCTTGATGTTGGCTTCACATAATATTCTGAATCCGGCAAACGGATCACCTATTACCGTACCTTCTCAAGATATGGTTTTAGGATTATATTATATGACAAAAGCCAGAAAATCTACTCCTGAAAATAAAATGAAAGGAGAAGGACAAACTTTCTATTCAGCAGAAGAGGTAATCATTGCATATAACGAAAAGAGAGCAGATCTCAACAGCGTTATCAAAGTGAGAATTGAAGACATTGATGAAGATGGAAATCCAGTTAAAAAGATTGTTGAAACAACAGTAGGAAGAGTATTGTTTAATGAAGTAGTACCAAAAGAAGCCGGATTTATCAATGAAGTATTAAATAAAAAAGCATTAAGAGATATTATTGGTAAAGTCTTAAAAGAAACAAATGTTCCAAGAACAGGAGAATTCTTAAACGACATCAAAAATATCGGATATGACTTAGCTTTCAAAGGAGGATTGTCTTTCGCTTTAGGAGATATTATTATTCCACAAGAAAAAGAAAGCTTAGTAGAAAATGCAAATCAACAGGTAGATGCCATTGTAGGAAACTACAATATGGGATTAATTACCAACAACGAGCGTTATAATCAAGTTATTGATGTTTGGACAGCTACAAACGCTGAACTTACAGAAATGGCAATGAAACGAATCAGTGAAGACCAAGACGGATTTAACTCCGTTTATATGATGTTGGATTCCGGAGCGAGAGGTTCTAAAGAACAAATCCGACAGTTAACCGGAATGCGTGGATTGATGGCTAAACCTAAAAAATCTAACACCGGAGGAGATATTATTGAAAACCCGATTTTATCAAACTTTAAAGAGGGACTTTCAATTTTAGAATACTTTATTTCTACTCACGGTGCGCGTAAAGGTCTTGCAGATACGGCACTTAAGACAGCTGACGCAGGTTACTTAACTCGTCGATTGGTAGATGTTTCTCAAGATGTAATTATCCTTGAAGAAGACTGTGGAACTCTAAGAGGAATCGAAATTGAAGCCCTTAAAAAGAATGACGAAATCGTTCAGTCTTTAGGAGATAGAATCCTTGGTCGTACTGCACTCGATGATATTATTGATCCGGTAACAGGAGAAGTGCTTGCAGAAGCAGGAGATATGTTGGATGAAGATTTAGTTAAAGTAATCGAAAATTCAGCTATCGAAAAAATAGATGCCCGTTCAGCATTAACTTGTGAAGCAAAACACGGAATCTGTGCCAAATGTTATGGACGAAACTTAGCTACAGGTAAAGAAGTACAAAAAGGAGAAGCTGTTGGAGTTATTGCTGCGCAATCCATTGGAGAGCCGGGAACTCAGCTTACCCTAAGAACTTTCCACGTAGGAGGTATTGCAGGAAACATTTCTGAAGACAATCAAGTTATTGCCAAAAGAGATGGTATTGCAGAATTTGAAGAACTCAAAGAAGTTAAAGGAGAAAACGACGAAGGAAAACCAGCTAATATCGTTATTTCACGTACAGCTGAATTTAAAATTGTCGATCCAAAAACAGATCACGCAACAGGTCACGCAGTAATTCCTTACGGAGCACAATTATTTGTGAAACCCGGACAAAAAGTTAAGAAAGGTGATGTAATCTGTCAGTGGGATCCTTATAACGGAGTGATTATTTCAGAATTTGGAGGAAAAGTTGAGTTTAAAAACTTGAAAGAAGGAGAAACTTATCAAGTTGAAACAGACGAACAAACCGGATTCCAAGAAAAAGTAATCGTTGAAACCAAAGCGAAAAGAAGAAGAAAGAAAGTTCCTGCTCTTATCATTTTAGATAAAAATGGAGAAGAAATCAGATCTTACAACTTACCGGTAGGAGCACATTTAATGGTTGATGATCAAGAAGAAATCAAAACCGGAAAAGTCTTGGTTAAAATTCCTCGAAAATCTTCTAAAGCAGGAGATATTACAGGAGGTTTACCAAGAGTTACTGAGCTTTTTGAAGCGCGTAACCCTTCTAATCCGGCTGTGGTTAGCGAAATTGACGGAGTGGTTTCTTTCGGAAAAATCAAACGTGGTAACCGTGAAATCATTGTAGAGTCAAGATTCGGAGATGTTAAGAAATACTTAGTCAAATTGTCTAACCAAATATTAGTACAAGAAAATGACTATGTACGTGCAGGAATGCCGTTGTCTGATGGAGCAATTACTCCGTTAGATATCCTTAATATCAAAGGACCAAGCGCTGTTCAGCAATACTTGGTAAATGAAGTACAAGAAGTATATCGTTTACAAGGGGTGAAGATTAATGATAAACACTTTGAGGTTGTAGTGCGTCAAATGATGCAGAAAGTTCAAATTGTTGATCCGGGAGATACTTTATTCTTAGAAAATCAACTGGTACACAAAAATGACTTTATTGAGGATAATGATAATATCTTTGGTAAAAAAGTAATTGAAGACGCAGGAGACAGCGAAAACTTCAAAGCAGGTCAAATCGTAACAGCTCGAGAATTAAGAGATGAAAACTCTATCTTGAGAAGAGAAGACAAAAAACTTGCAGAAGGAAGAGACGCAGAACCGGCAACAGCAAAACCTATTTTACAAGGTATTACAAGAGCAGCTTTAAAGACAAAATCATTTATCTCAGCAGCTTCTTTCCAGGAAACTACAAAAGTACTGAACGAAGCAGCAGTAAGCGGTAAAGTAGATAATCTTGAAGGACTGAAAGAAAATGTTATCGTTGGACACAGAATTCCGGCAGGAACGGGATTACGTGATTATGATGATATTATCGTAGGTTCTAAAGAAGAATTTGAAGAAATGATGGAAGAAAAACAAGAAGTGAATTTAAACTAAATTAACTTCTTACCATAAAATAAAAGAAGCCGTCTCATTATCCGATGAGGCGGTTTTTTCGTGTTTGTTCTTTTTTAAAGGTTTGAGAGATTAAAATTCCTCGTTTTGCAAAAAATGATAAAAATGTGCCCTTTTAAGCACATTTT
>JAJYSY010000100.1 GCA_021793375.1 Bacteroidota bacterium
AAAAAATGTGCTTAAAAGGGCACATTTTTATCATTTTTTGCAAAACGAGGAATTTTAATCTCTCAAACCTTTAAAAAAGAACAAACACGAAAAAACCGCCTCATCGGATAATGAGACGGCTTCATTTGTAATAATCGATAAATAAAAATTACAGTGATTTATGCGTTTCTACTTTTTCCATAGTCCAAGCGTCCAACATCCAGCTTAGCTTTTCTAATTCACTGATATAACCTCCAATTAAATCGAGCGTACCTTCATCTCCGGCTTCATCGGCAATTTTAATAACTTTTCCCATTTGCTCTAAAAGTTTTCCGTGATCTTCAAGTAAAGCTTTTACCATTTCTTTGTCTTTTAACTCAGAAGAAGATTCTTCAAGATTGGTCATTTTTAAGTAATCAGAAAAATTACTTGTAGGCTCAAAACGCAGCGTTAAAATACGTTCTGCAATTTCATCTACTTTTTCTTGTGCATCATTATACATATCTTCAAATTTTTCGTGAAGCACAAAAAAGTTTGGACCTACAATATTCCAATGGAAATTTCTGATTTTTTGATAATACATGCTGTAATCTGCCAACAAAACATTTAACTCTTGTGCAATTGATTCAGCTTGTGATTTATTTAAATTAAGGTAACTCATAATTCTTTAAATTTTGATTGTTATTTTCTACACACTAAAATACTTTTAATTAGTCTTTTGGACAAGGATTTTATATTAATTATAACTATAATGTTATAGATAAAAACTAAATGGATTAAAATCTTTAAAATTTTTACTTTTTTCGGTGATTTAGAGGTTTTTTTTAGCTTTACTGAAAATATAATCCATAAAAAAATCGCTTTAAAAAGATAAAGCGATTTTGTATTTATTTAAAGAATTTTGCTCTTATTCTTTGATGATTTTAAAACTGTTTTCTTTTCCGTCGATGCGTACTTTTATAAAATACAAACCGGCAGAAAGATCTTCCATAGAAATTTGCAAAGAAAAATTATCAGTTTTTAGATTTTTAATTTTTTGCCCTAAGGAATTATAAACAGCAATTTCTTCTATGGTATTATTTGCTTTAAGGTTTAATTCGTTTTTAACCGGGTTAGGGTAAAAAGTAAAGTTTTCTTTGGCAAAAGAATCCACATCTAAATAATCTCTGTCAATTGTAATTTTTACTTTAATGATTTCAGAAGAAGTGTTTTCTTCCATCTCAGGAGTTGGAATATCTTCTTTTGATCCGGCAATAATCAAATCAAAAGACATATCTGGTGCCAAACTTAAAGCAGATAATAAAGAAGAGGTTCCCACAAATGGACTTTCCACAATTTCTTCAGAATCTACAATTTCCAAATCACCTACATCAGGAATTCCGCTTACCCACATTTTGATGTGTGCATCTTCACTAAAAGAAGCGGTAAAGCTAATGTCATTAGGATTGTCTTCATCCGGATTTATGATCATTTCATGCTCTTCAGAATAATCTCCTACACCATTTTCTTCCGGTTCTTCCATTGTGAAATCTATATTTTGAGAAGCGCCTTCAGTAAAAAATCCGGTGAAATAAAATTGATTTTCTTCTTCTTCTTCATTGTAAATCATTTCTAAATCATCTACATATAAAGTGGCATCGCCAACCCCATTTCCGGGTTCTGCACTTGAAGTAAAAGTCAATAAAATATACTGTGGTTCTTCTGCCGGACCTGCATTATAATCAAAAGGAATAGATAATCTCATCCATTCTCCATCTGTTTGAAAATTAAGTTCTGCTTTGGCAACTACGTGGTCTGCGTCATCTTCTGTTTGTTCAGGGTCTGAATAAGCATAATCATCGTGTAAAATAGCAGAAATACGAGCATTATCAGAATCATCAGTAATAGAATATTTTACCCAAACGGCTAAGCTATCCGGTGTTCCGGTAAAATTTTGTCTGAAATCTTCTTCCTCCGGTTTTGTTTGATTAAAACCTTCTTCAGCATTCATGGAAGGTGCTTGCATTTGTCCGGTAGTCATTGTTCCGTTGGCAGCAATACCAAAAATTTCTGTGGTTACGATTTTTACACTGTAATTTCCGTCAGAATCAGGTCTTGTTTCCTCACTTTGATAAGTAGATTTTATACTTGAAGTTAAGACAGCCATATCTCCTCCGGCATTGGTCAGGTTATTCCAATTTTCCGGGCGTTCACTTTGTTCTCCTAAGTCTAACCAGTCTTCAAAATCACTGTTGGCAACTTGGGTTTGCGCTTTTGCAGACAAGCTAAAACCAATCGCTATAAGCGCAAAAAGAAAGCTTGAAAATGTAGTTCTTTTCATAATTGTATAATATGTTTAAAATAAAACAGCAAATTTAAGAAATCAATTTCGTTAAATGTTTGAGTTTAACTTTTGTTATTTTGTTGAAAATAAATAAAAATGATGACTGAGTTATTTACTGCTGTTTTTTGATTTGAAATTAAAAAGATTTAAAGGAAGTAACAATAGAATAAAAAAATATTTTCCAGTTATTATTCCTATAAGTGTAATAAGAAGAGAAACAATAAATAATAAATTATTTTTTAATCGCATTATTTTATGGAGCTAATAAAAAAGAAGCTGTCTCATAACTGGGGCAGCTTTTTTCTTTTTCTAAGATTAATTATTAGGAGAAATCGTAGAGATTTAGTATCTTCATGCTTTGAAAATCAATGAGATGAAGATAAAATTCA
>JAJYSY010000055.1 GCA_021793375.1 Bacteroidota bacterium
TCCGATCTTGACTGCAGAAATTTTTAGAAAAGGAAAAAAACATACTGTTGAAAGAAAAATTGTTTTACACGCAGAGAAAAAACCTGAAATTTATACCTATAAAGTTGTAAATGCCCATCCGCATGATATTCGTGCTTTTACACAAGGATTAGAATTTTATAAAGATACTTTATATGAAGGAACAGGACATTATGGCGCTTCTTCTCTTCGAAAAGTAGATTTAAAAACCGGAAAAGTATTAAAACAAATCAATCTGGATCGCCAATATTTCGGAGAAGGGATTACTATTATGAATGATAAAATTTACCAACTGACTTGGCAAGAAGGCGTTGGGTTTGTTTATGATATCAACAGTTTTGATAAAATCCAAACATTTGAATATGATAAAAGTCCGGAAGGTTGGGGATTATGCAACGACGGAAAAGTAATTTACAAAAGTGATGGCACGCATAAAATCTGGATCTTAGATCCGGAAACTTTAGAAGAAAAACATTATATAGAACCGGTTACGCATAATGCTTTGGCAAATCAAGTAAATGAAATGGAATTTATTGATGGAAAAATTTACGCCAATACATGGCAAAGAGACGGCGTTTTAATTATTAATCCAGAAACCGGAGCTGTAGAAGGTTTAGTAGATTTCAGAGGATTAAAAGAAGAATTAAGTCAACCTGAAAAAGCTGAAGTTTTTAACGGAATTGCTTATCATCATGAAACAGGAAAAATTTATGTTACCGGAAAAAACTGGGATAAAATATTTGAAGTAGAAATCATAAAAAAATAAATCCTTAATTCTCAAGCGTTTTTTACCAATAAAAATTAATATTTGTCGTTTTAAAATACGTCAACTTTAAGTTCTTAACTGATTATATGTTAAACAAAAAAACACTAAAATATACTTTCGGAATACTTTTGCTTTCACTTTTTGTAATGATGAGTTCTTGTCGAAAAGATTTTGACACACAACCCAGTGAAGGAAAATTAACTTTTTCAAAAGACACCGTTTATTTAGATACAGTTTTTTCAAATATCGGGTCGAGCACTTATCAATTAACGGTTTATAATGAAAGTCGCCATGACATCACCATTCCGAAAATTAAATTAAATCAAGGCGAAAACTCAAAATACAGATTAAATGTAGATGGAATTCCCGGAAAAAGTTTTACCGATATAGATATTTTAGCCAAAGACAGTATTTTTGTTTTTATTGAAACCACTGCAGATATTGAAGATTTCACTTCTGCTGAAACTCAGTTTTTATATACAGATAGAATTGAATTTGACACCGATGCAAATCGTCAAAATGTGGAATTAATCACTTTAGTGCAAGATGCTCATTTCTTATTTCCTGAAAAATTTAATGACGGCAGCACAGAAAGCTTAACTTTTGGTCCGGATGAAGATGGAAATTATACTGAAATTTATGGATTTTATCTCAGTGATGAAGAATTGCATTTCACCGCAGAAAAACCCTATGTGATTTATGGTTATGCTGCAGTTCCGCCGAATAAAACTTTAACTATTGATCCGGGCGCAAGAATTCACTTTCATGAAAATGGAGGAATTTTAGTGGCAGATCAAGCTTCTTTACATGTAAACGGAGAGTTGAGCAATGATCCTGAAGAATTAGAAAACGAAGTTATTTTTCAAGGAGACCGATTAGAACCTGAATATAAAAATACTCCCGGGCAATGGCAAACAATTTGGTTGACAGAAGGAAGCACAAATAACATTATTAATCATGCAACCATAAAAAACGCAACAGCAGGATTAAGAATTGATTCCAATGATGGGACTTCCTCCCCTACTTTATCTATTCAAAATACGCAAATTTATAATTGTTCCACTGTTGGACTTTGGGCATTAACTGGTCATATAGAAGGAGAAAACTTAGCTGTTAATAATTGTGGACAAGCTTCTTTATATTTAGCTTTAGGCGGAAAATACAATTTCAATAACTCCACCTTTGTCAATTATTGGTCCAGCGGATATAGAGATCTTCCTGCGGTTTTAATAGCTAATAAATACGAAACTCCTGAAGCTATTTTTGTAGCAGATTTAGAAGAAGCTACTTTTACCAATTCCATAATTTATGGAAATAATAATATTGAACTTTTATTAAGTAAAGAAGATGCAGCAGAATTTAATTATAGTTTTAAAAATACTTTAATTCGTTTTAATGATTACAGCGGAATTTATGAAGATCATCCGCTTTATGATTTTGAAAACCCTACTTATTTTGAAAATAATATTTTTAATGAAGAACCGGTGTTTTTAGATCCTTCGAAGAACCTATTAAACATTGATGTTTCTTCTCCTGCAAATGGATTGGCAGATCCTTCTACAGCTTCAGATAAAGATATTTTAGGAATAAACAGAAGTAATCAACCCAGTAGCGGAGCTTATGAAAGTGAAGAGTTTCCGGAAGAAGAATAGAATTTAAAATTTAACTGAGGTCATTTTTCAACTTTTCTATAAGTTGTTGAGGATTTTCATAATATACAAATTCTCCATCTTTAATATAAGATGTTTTTCCTGTTTCTTCACTTACCACTAAAGCAATTGCATCTGTTTTTTCTGTAATTCCAATGGCGGCGCGATGTCTTAATCCATATCTCAAAGGAATATTTCTGCTATTGCTCACCGGTAAAATAGCTCTGGTAGCGGTGATTTTATTTTCTTCAATTATTGTTGCACCATCATGAAGTGTACTATTCGGATAAAAAATGGATTCTATAATAGGAATATTAACATCGATATCCATACTGTCTCCGGTGGTTTTTACAAAATCTAATCTATTTCTTCTTTTAATTACAATTAAAGCTCCGGTTTTTCTTTTTCCCATTCTTACACAAGCTTTTACAATAGCTTCTACATCAGTTTTTATTTTTATATCTCCGGTTTTCATCAATCGCCAAGGAATCAATAAAGCTCCTCTTCCTGTGAATTGAGCAGATCCCACCATCAATAAAAACTTTCTGATTTCCTGCTGAAAAACTACAATCATAGCGATGAATCCAACTTTTACAAATTCTCCTAAAATTCCGCTTAACATTTCCATTTCCAGTACTCTTGTCAGCTGCCAGAAAAGATAGAAAATAACAATCCCGATAAAAATGTTTACTGCTACAGTTCCTTTTACTAATTTATAAACATAGTAAAGTAAAACCGTCAGTAAAATGATATCGAGGATATCTACAAAATTTAGGTGTAAAAAATCCAAGGCTTTTTTTAATTAGTTTTCAGTAAAAATATAAAATCTTATTTGTTATAGGCTTCTATTAATTGTATAGTTTCCCAAGCTTCACGAACATCGTGTACGCGTAAAATATGAGCTCCCTTTAAAATAGAAAGCGTATTTAAAACTGTTGTTCCGTTTAAAGCTTGATCAGGAGTTGTTTTCAAAATCTTACAAATGCTTGATTTTCTTGAAACACCCATCAATATAGGAAAATCTAAATTTTTAAGCAAATCTAAGTTTTTTATCAATTCTAAATTTCCTTCTACTGTTTTAGAAAAACCAAAACCGGGATCTATAATAATATCATTTAATCCTAATTCTTTGGCTTTTTTAATTTTTTCTGAAAAATATAAAATTATTTCTTGCAACATATTATCATAAGTCACATTTTTTTGAGATTGCATAGTTTGAGGTTTTCCTCTCATATGCATCATAATGTAGGGAACTTGTAAATCTGCTGCAGTAGCAATCATTTTATCGTCTAAATTTCCTGCAGAAATATCATTGATTATAGCTACTCCCCTTTCCACAGCTTTACGAGCAACTTTACTATAAAAAGTATCGATAGAAATTAATAACTCCGGAAATTCTTTTATAATTTTTTCAAGAATTGGTAAAACGCGTTTGCTTTCTTCTTCTGCTGTTAAAAAATCTGAACTCGGTCGAGTGCTTTGTCCGCCAACATCAATAAAATCAGCTCCTTCAATAAGCATTTTTTCTACTTTTAACAAAATAGATTTATCTGTTTTATAACTCCCGCCATCATAAAAAGAATCCGGAGTAAGATTTAAAATCCCCATTATTTTTGGTGTTTTTAAATCTATAAGCTGACCTTTCCAATTTATTGTCATATAAATTTATCTCGATTTTTTTAGAAGATTACTTTAGGCAAATTTAATTTATTTTTTATTGGTATTAATTTTTTCTTGACAAGAATTATTAAATACAAAACTTAAATTTCGAAAATATTACTAATTTAAAACTTAACTTATTGTAATTTAAATTATTTTTGATAAGTTTTAAGTTTTATTATCCTTATTTTTGAATTAATTTATTAAAAATCAACACTCTACTTTATAACAATATGAAAATATTCGTAAACCTTGCCAGAATAATTGTTGGTGTATTATTTATCTTTAGCGGTTTTGTCAAAATGGTTGATCCTTTAGGTTTTTCTTATAAACTTGAAGAATATTTGGGACCCGCTGTTTTTGATATTGAGTTTTTAGCTCCGCATTCTTTAATATTAGCTGTAGTTTTAGTCATTTTCGAATTGCTTTTAGGAGTTATGCTTTTGTTAGGATATGCCATAAACTTTACCAGATGGGCATTATTATTGATGATTGTGTTTTTTACTTTTCTCACTTTTTATTCTGCTTATTTTAATAAAGTAACAGATTGTGGATGTTTTGGTGATGCTATTCCTTTAAATCCTTGGCAATCTTTTATTAAAGATGTGATTTTGTTATTGCTTATTGTTTTTATCTTTAAACATTATCAGCACCTCAAAAGTATTTTTAAAGTAAACACCAACAAGTGGATTGTTTTTGTTACTTTTATCGGTTGTCTTAGTATTACTTATCAAGTGCTCACTCACCTACCTATCATAGATTTCAGAGCTTATAAAGTTGGAAATAATATTATTGAAAAAAGACAAGCTCAAGGAAATGAAATTCCGGCAATTCAAGATTTTTATGTTTTTGACAGAAATGAAGAAATAGCAGATGAGATTCTTCAAGAAGAAAAATTATTGATGATTGTCAGTTATAATTTAGATTTAAGCGAAGCAAGCGGATGGAAAAAAATAAAAGAAATCACAGAAAAAGCTGAGAAAAATGGTTTTAAAGTGATAGGAATTACCTCTTCAGGAGATAAAACCATTGCAAAAAAACTCGAAGAAATCAATATTGAATTTCCTTTTTATGCAATGGATGAAACAGCGAGCAAAACAATAATCCGCGCTAATCCCGGATTTGTAACCTTAGAAAACGGAATTGTTACACAAAAAGCCCATTGGAGAGATGCTGAAAAACTAAAATTCGATTAATTTAGCAAGCTGATTCAAAATTTTTGCTTTTGATAAAGTATATTCTTCATAAAACAGGTTATGCTTTACTCACCATATTTGGTGTGGTTAGTGTCATCTTTTTATTATTTAATATTCTTCCTGGAGATCCTGCACAAATGATGTTAGGACAAAACCAAAGCGAAGAACAAATAAATATGGTTAAAAAGAAATATGGTTTTGATCAACCTTTGACTACACAATACTTATATTATTTAAATGATTTATCTCCCCTATCTTTTCACGCTAAAAATGAAAAGAATTATACTTTTCTAAAAGAAGAGAAATACAATGCTCTCCCCCTATTTTCTATAGGAAATAACCAAGTGGTGATAAAATCTCCATATTTGAGAGAATCTTTTCAAAGAAAAGGAAAAACCGTTTCTGCCATTATTAAAGAAACTTTGCCCAACACAATCATATTGGCGGTTTCTGCTATTATTATTGCTTTGTTGATCGGTTTGTTTTTAGGAATTATTTCTGCTTTAAATCAAGATAATTTTATAGATAAAAGCATTCAAATCATCAGCACTTTAGGAATGAGTATTCCCTCTTTTTTTAGTGCCATTATTTTTGCTTGGCTTTTTGGATACGTTTTGCATAATTACACAAACTTAGAGATGACCGGAAGTTTATTTGCTTTAGATGATTATGGAGAAAAATATAGCTTAAGATTAAAAAACTTGATTTTACCTGCTTTGGTGATGGGAATTCGTCCGGTTGCAGTAGTTACTCAACTGATGAGAAATTCACTATTAGAAGTTCTTCAACAAGATTATATTCGAACTGCAAAAGCAAAAGGACTTTCTAATTTTCAAGTGATTTACAAACATGCTTTAAAAAACTCTTTAAATCCTGTTATTACAGCTGTTTCAGGTTGGTTTGCATCTATGTTGGCAGGTGCTGTTTTTGTGGAATACATCTTTGGATGGAATGGATTAGGAAAAGAGATTGTAGAAGCTTTAAATACCTTAGATTTACCTGTAATAATGGGAGCAGTTTTAATAATTGCGATAATGTTTATTTTAATTAATATTTTTGTAGATATTATATACACCAAACTTGATCCTAAAGTGAAATAACTTTAGTTTTTAACTAAAAAAATCATTCATAAAATATATAAAATGAGAAAAAAAATAGTTGCCGGAAATTGGAAAATGAATTGTAATTTAGATGAAACAAAAACACTTCTAAAAGAAATTAAAGACAAAACCAACACTTTAAATAACAACACACAATTAATTGTTGCCCCGGCATTTACAAATCTTTTAACTGCTGCAGAATTTTTAAAAGAAACTAATATAAAAGTTGCTGCACAAAATGTTCATGCAGAAGAAAAAGGAGCTTTTACCGGAGAAATTTCTGTTGATATGTTATCAAGTGTAGGCGTAAAAACCGTAATTCTCGGACATAGCGAACGAAGAAAATATTTTGGAGAAACCAAACCTTTATTAAACAAAAAAGTAAACACTGCTTTACGTCACGGATTTGAAGTGATTTTTTGTGTAGGAGAAAGTTTGGAGGAAAGAGAGAAAAACAATCACTTTAAAGTGATAGAAGAACAATTGGACAAAAGTCTTTTTTATATCAAAAAAGAAACTTGGAAAAAAATAGTGATCGCTTATGAACCGGTTTGGGCAATTGGAACAGGAAAAACAGCTTCTGCCAAACAAGCACAAGAAATGCACGCTTTTATCAGAGAATTAATCGCTCAAAAATATGATCAAGCAACAGCAGATGGTGTTTCTATCTTGTATGGAGGAAGTGTAAAACCTGAAAATTCAACTGAATTATTTGCCCAAAAAGATGTTGATGGAGGTTTGATTGGCGGAGCAGCTTTAAATGCAGAGAGCTTTATAAAAATTGCAAATTCTTTTTAAATTTCTAAAAAACAGTCCAACATTTTAAAAGAAATGAAAGAAGTATATACAGAATACAACTTTACTGTAAAACCCAAAAATCCTGCTACAGAAATTCTAATCGCTGAATTGGCTGAAGCAGGATTTGAAAACTTTAAAGAAACAGAAAATGGGGTTTTAGCTTATGTTTTAAGTGAAAAAGACAACAAAAATATTTTATCTGAAATCTATGTTTTAGATTCTATTGTTTTTGATATTTCTTATAAAAAAAAGAAAATTCTTCCTCAAAATTGGAATACTCAATGGGAAGAAAATTTTCAACCTATAGAAATCAATTCACAATGCAGAATCAGAGCTTCTTTTCATCCTAAAAAAGAAGTGGAATATGATATAATCATCAATCCAAAAATGGCTTTTGGAACCGGTCATCATGCTACCACTCACCTGATGATGAATTTTATATTAGAAGAAACCCTTAAAGGTAAAACCGTTTTGGATATGGGATGCGGAACCGGGGTTTTATCTATTTTGGCAGAGCAAAAAAAAGCTAAAAAAATTGACGCCATAGATATTGATGAATGGAGTTATAAAAACACCAAAGAAAATATTATTTTAAATCAATGTCAAAATATCACTGCTTTTAAAGGAGAGGTAAGCTTGATAAAAAACAAAAAATACGATGTTATTTTTGCCAACATCAACAGAAATATTTTATTAAATGATATTCCGGAATATGAAAAATCTTTAGCAAAAAATGGAGTTTTATTACTCAGTGGATTTTATGAAGAAGATATTCCGATGATAAAAGAAAAAGCATTTGCAACAGGTTTAAAATATGTTGATCAAAAAATAAGGAATCATTGGACAGCTTTGAAATTTATAAAAAGTTGAGGATAATTATTTTATAGGATTTTAAACATTTCTTATCTTTAAATATTTCTAACTTCGTATTAGGAGGAAATTATGATGAATATACAAGAACAAACCATAGAAAAAGAATTAACCAAAACCATAACGCAAAAGGATAAAGAAAAAGAAATCATTGTTTATAACGATGATGTAAACACTTTTGATTATGTGATAGAATTGTTGATAAATATTTGTGATCACAATCCTTTACAAGCTGAACAATGCACACTGTTGATTCATTATAAAGGAAAATGTGCAGTAAAAACAGGATCTTATGACGATTTAGAACCTCGCTGTTTAAAACTTTTAGAAGCTGGATTAAGTGCTGAAATACAATGATTTAAAAACATTCATTTCCAATTGATTTATGAAAAATTCACCTAAGAAAGAAAGAAGATTTCAGATTCCGTCTTATATTATCATAATTCTTCTTTTGTTAATCGTACATTTTTTAGCAAAAGCAGGTGTATTTATTTCAATTGAAGAAGTTACTTTTAAAGGATTTCAATCGCTTGTCAGAAAATGGTCTGTAACCATAGCGGTGGTTTACATCATATTATTGCTGAGAACAATTTTGGAAAAACTGATTTCCAAAATGGATCAAGCACAAGGAGAAAGATATAATCTTTCCAGAATTACAAGATTAGTAGCCAGTATTTTAATTGTTTACATTGTTCTTTCTTCTTTATTTGCCAATCCTTATGATTCTTTAGCCGGATTGGGAATTGCTTCTTTAGTTTTGGGTTTTGCTTTACAAGCCCCCATCACTTCTTTTATAGCTTGGTTATATATTGTGTTCAGAAGACCTTATCAAGTAGGCGATAGAATTCAAGTAAACGACCATAAAGGAGATGTTGTTGAAATCAGTTATTTAGACACAATTATTGAAGAGTGCAGCGGAGATTACTTACAAAACGACAGAAAAAGCGGAAGATTAATTCATTTTCCCAACAGTACAATTCTCACCGATAGAATTATCAATTACGAAGGTCCGCAAAGACCTTTTATTTGGAATGAAACCGCTGTTCAAATCGCTTACACCAGTGACTTAACTTTTGTAGAAGAATGCTTAAAAACTGCGACAGAAGAAGATTTTAAAAAAGAATATCCCAATTTAAATCATGGAAAAAACAATCCTTGGGAATCTTCAGTTTATTTTAGAGTAAACGAACGCGCTTGGTTAGAGGCTGTGGTTTCTTATCCTGTTCAACCTTATGACACCACGGGAAGGCGAAACAGAATTTTAAAAACAGTTTTACCAATGTTGAACAAACACCCTGAAAAAGTTCAATTCCCGGAAGGAAGTCTTCGATAGAATAACTTTTAAATTCATTTTTCATAATATTTTTGAATCCTTATCAAAAATTGACGGTTAGCGATTTATGAATGCGTACCTTTGGCGGATATTTATTTTTTATGACAAATTTTACAGAAATAGGCTTAAATCCCGAGTTGGTTAAAGCTGTTGAAGAAATGGGGTTTAAAGAAGCCTCTGAAATTCAGGGAAAAGCTATTCCTTTATTACTACAGGAAGGAACAGACTTAATTGGTCTGGCACAAACAGGAACAGGAAAAACTGCTGCCTTCGGACTTCCTTTATTACAAAAAACAAATCTTAATTCGAAAAAAACCCAAGGATTAATCCTCTCTCCTACGCGAGAATTATGTTTACAAATAACCAAAGAACTCCAAAATTACGCGCGTTTTATGGAAGCTGTAAATATTGTAGCGGTTTATGGAGGAGCCAGCATAAGTGAACAAGAAAGAAAAATAAAACGCGGCGCACAAATTATAGTTGCCACTCCCGGAAGGATGAAAGATATGTTGCAACGCGGAATTATAGACATCAGTGAAATAGCATATTGCGTGCTTGATGAAGCAGATGAAATGCTGAATATGGGTTTTTATGAAGATATTACCGATATTTTAAAATACTCCTCTCAAGAAAAAAATGTCTGGCTTTTTAGTGCAACTATGCCTAAGGAAGTTTCTAAAATCGCCAAAAAATTTATGTCCAATCCGGTTGAAGTAACCGTTGGAAATAAAAATGAAGGAACTAAAAATGTTCAGCATCAGTTTTATATGGTCAGTTCAAGAGATCGATATAAAGCACTTAAACGTTTAGTAGATGCTAATCCGGATATATTTTCTGTTATTTTTTGTCGCACCAAAAGAGACACTCAAAATGTGGCAGAAAAACTTTCTGAAGAAGGATATAATGCTGCAGCTTTACACGGAGATTTAAGTCAAAGTCAAAGAGATTTGGTGATGAAAAGTTTCCGAAACAAACAAGTTCAATTACTTGTGGCCACAGATGTTGCAGCCAGAGGAATTGATGTTGATGATATTTCTCACGTAATTAATTATCAATTACCCGATGAAACAGAAATCTACACTCATCGTAGTGGAAGAACCGGAAGAGCAGGAAAAAAAGGAATTTCAATGGTTTTGGTAACCAAAAACGAAGCCAGAAAAATTCATCGTATTGAAAAAATCATCAATCAAAAATTTGAACAAAAACAACTTCCTGACGGAGAAACAATTTGTAAAGTTCAACTTTTTCATTTAGCCGATAAAATCAAAAACACAAAAACAGATCCGGCAATAGAAGAATATTTACCTCTTTTGTTAGAAAATTTTGAAGATTTAAGCAAAGAAGATTTCATTAAAAAAGTTCTCTCCATAGAATTTAATAGATTTTATAATTATTATAAAAACGCCCCGGATTTAAATAAAAAAGCGGTTGCAAATCTCAGAAATTTAGACGATTCCACTACTCGATTCTTTATTAATATCGGAGAAAGAGAAGGTTTAAATTGGCAATCTTTAAAAGATTTACTCAGAGAAAATCTAAATCTTACTCGCGATGAAATTTCAGGAGTAGATGTCAAGAAGAATTTTTCTTTTTTCAATACTGATTCTTCAGAAAAAGAAAAAGTATTAAATTCTTTTAATGATTTTAATTTAGGTGGAAGGAAAGTTGAAGTTGAAGTAACCAAAAACCCCGGGTTTAGAGGAAAATCAAAAAGAAATCAGAGAAAAAAGTCAAGAAGAATTTCCCGAAAAAATACCAAAGGGAAAAATTTTAAAGGAAGCAGACGCACAAATATTAAGAAATCTATCAGAAGAAGAAAAGGGAAAAACAAATAGATTAGCTTATTAATCATTAAAATTAAAAGAATTTTTTATCTATATTCGGAAAAAGTAATTGCACATTTTTTATAATAAAAAAACATTAAACATAAAAAGCTTTATGAGAGCCTTTTTAGTATTGATATTACTATTTATAAGTTATAATATTTCTGCACAAGAACAAATCCATCAAACAGACACCATTCGCGGAGAGGTCTTGAATGCTGCTGATGATAAAGCTTTGCAAAGTGTAAACATTATAAACTTAAATTCTGTAAAAGGAACAACCACCAACAGAAACGGAGAATTTGAAATTACCGCTGCGGTAAATGACACTATTTATTTTACCTATTTAGGATTTAAACCCATTCAGGTAAAAGTAACTGAAGACTGGAAAAAATATGGTAATGTAAAAATTAAAATGACTGAGGTTGGTTTTGCATTAGAAGAAGTCAGAATTGAAAGATATCAACTGACCGGATATTTAGAAATCGATGCGAAAAATATTCCTATTTACGATGATTACAGATATCAAATTTCCGGAATGGATGGAGGTTATGAAGCCGGTTCCGGTTCAACAAAACCAAGTGGGTTTTCAAAAGCTTTGACCAATGTTTTTAGTCCGTTTGATTTTTTACATAATGTTTTTGGAAATAAACCGCGACAAATGCGAAAACTTCAAAAAATGAAACAAGATGATGAAATTCAAAGGCTTTTAGAAGATAAATTTGACCGAGAAACTCTTGCTGTTTTATTACAAGTGAGTAAAGACGATCTCAACAAAATTTTAAAAGAATGCGAATACTCAAAATCATTTATCAAATCTGCAAATGATTTACAAATACTAAATGCGATAAATGATTGTTATGAAAACTATCGAACGGTAAATAAGAATTAATTTTTTACTAACTAACAACTTAAAATTACTTCATAAAACATGAAAACTATTGTAGTGCTGACCGGTGCTGGAATTAGTGCAGAAAGTGGAATTAAAACTTTTCGTGATGCAGATGGACTTTGGGAAGGACATGATGTGATGGAAGTTGCCTCTCCACAAGGTTGGCAAAAAAATCCGAATTTAGTTTTGGATTTTTACAACCAACGAAGAAAACAACTTTTAAGCGTAAAACCCAACAAAGCACACAAAGCTTTAGTAGATTTAGAAGAAAAATATCATGTAGAAATCATCACACAAAATGTAGATGATTTACATGAGCGCGCCGGAAGTTCAAAAGTTACTCACCTGCATGGAGAATTGCTTAAAGTGAGAAGCACTACAAATCCGGAAGATGTCCAAGAGTGGAAAAAAGATTTAGTTTTAGGAGATTTTTGTAAAAACAACAGCCAATTAAGACCACATATTGTTTGGTTTGGCGAAGCTGTTCCGAAAATGGAAAAAGCAATGCAAATTGTTCAACAAGCAGATATTTTATTGATTATCGGAACTTCTTTAGTGGTTTATCCTGCTGCAGGATTGATGAGTTATGCACCGGAAAATACGCCGGTTTATCTTATTGATCCTAATCCTACTATAGAAGAAAATGAAAATCTTCATATAATTGCAGAAAAAGCAAGCTTTGGAGTTCCTCAACTGGTAGATAATTTATTGACTAACCTTTAAACTACATCTTCTTTAATGACTTTTCCGAAAATAAATCCTACTACTACTACTGCTTGGAAAAAACTTGAAAAGCATTTTGAGACAATCAAAAATAAAAACATGAATTTTTGGTTTGATCAAAATCCGAATAGAGCAAAAAAATTCCAAATTAATTGGAAAAATTTCTTCGTAGATTTTTCAAAAAATAAAATCACAGAAGAAACCATGAAACTTTTATTTAGTTTGGCAAAAGAAACAAAATTAAAAGAAGCCATTCACCAACAATTTGAAGGTTTTCCTATTAATGAAACCGAAAAAAGAGCGGTTTTACATACCGCTTTACGAAAAAAAGAAAAAGAAAAAGAAGTTGAAGAAACTTTAGAAAGAATGAAATCTTTTTCTGATTCTGTAATCGAAGGGAAATGGAGAGGTTTTACAGGAGAAAAAATAACAGATGTTGTCAATATAGGAATTGGCGGAAGTGATTTGGGACCTAAGATGGCAATGGAAGCTTTACAATTTTATAAAAATCATTTAAATGTTCATTTTGTTTCTAATGTAGATGCAGATCAAGCCGCAGAGGTTTTTAAAAGATTAAATCCTGAAACCACTTTAATTATTGTTGTTTCTAAAAGTTTTACCACTTTGGAAACGATTAATAATGCAAAAATATTTAGAAAATGGTTTTTAAAAACTATTCCCAAAAAAGGAATGATGCAGCATTTTGTAACCGTGAGCTCAAATCTTGAAGAAGCTAATAAATTTGGAATTGGCAAGAAGAATATTTTCCCGATGTGGGATTGGGTAGGCGGAAGATTTTCATTGTGGTCTGCTGTGGGCTTATCTTTATGCTGTGGCATAGGTTTTAATAATTTTTGCAAATTATTAGAAGGCGCACAAGAAATGGATGAACATTTTAAAAACACAGATTTCAAAGAAAATATTCCTGTTATTTTAGGCTTACTCAGCGTTTGGTACAATAACTTTTTTGAAGTAGAAACAGAAGCAATTATTCCTTATTCTCATTATTTAGAAGGATTAGTTCCTTATTTGCAACAAGCATTTATGGAAAGTAATGGTAAAAACATTTGCCGAAACGGAGAAGCTGTACCTTATCAAACCGGAAATATTATTTGGGGATCTACGGGGTCAAATGCGCAACATGCTTTTTTTCAATTACTACATCAAGGAACAAAAATGATTCCTTGTGATTTTATTGGATTTAAAAAATCACTACATCAAGATCAGCAAAGTCATGATATGTTGATGGCTAACTTTTTTGCACAAACAGAAGCCTTGTTAAAAGGAAAATCTAAAGCTGAAGTTATTGCAGAAAACAACCATAAAAACCCGGAAAACACTTTATATACTTACAAAGTTTTTGAAGGAAATAAACCATCCACTACTCTATTAATCGATCAATTAACGCCTAAAAACTTAGGAAGTTTATTGGCTATTTATGAGCATAAAATATTTGTTCAAGGAGTAATTTGGAATATTTTCAGTTATGATCAATGGGGAGTTGAATTAGGAAAACAATTGGCTTCTGTTATATATGAAAACTTAAAAAATAAAGAGATTACTAAAGATTTTGACAGTTCTACAGCTGCTTTACTCAACGCATATTTATCTTCATAAATATTTCAGCTTAAAGACGCAACCTTTTAAACATTTTTACATCTACTAAGTAGAAAACAAACCGAAAATATTTTATGCTTACTTTCTTATCTATTTTAGGAACGTTATTGTTTATTACTTTTTCTTTATTTTTATTCAGTAGAAATTCGGGAGAGAAAAAAGAAGAAATCAGATCTTCTAAATAAAAAGAAAAAAAGAAGCTGTCTCATAACTGGGGCAGCTTTTTTCTTTTTCTAAGATTAATTATTAGGAGAAATCGTAGAGATTTAGTATCTTCATGCTTTGAAAATCAATGAGATG